>DATFUK010000495.1:0-4656 GCA_035260865.1 Candidatus Methylomirabilota bacterium
CACCGAGGTGTACCAGGGGGGCGCGTACGGCTGGCCCGACTGTTACGCCGTACGGGGCAAATTCGTAGGAGATCCGGAGCTGCCAGACCGGCGTGACTGCCAGGGGCTCACGCCGCCCACCTTCGAAGTGCCGCCGCACTCGGCCCCGCTCGGGCTGGCCTTCTATTCCGGCACCGCCTTCCCCTCGCCCTACCGCGAGAGTCTCTTCGTCGCCATGCACGGCTCCCGCCCGGAGCTGCCCCCGGCCGGATACAAGCTGGTTCGCGTGGTCTTCCGGGGCGGCCGGCCGGCCGGCATTGAGGACTTCGCGACGGGCTGGCTCCGCCACGGGCGCGTGTGGGGACGTCCGGTCGACGTGGTCGCCGGCCGCGACGGCGCCCTCTACGTCTCCGACGACCACGGTGGCCGGATCGTCCGCATCGCGTTCGGGCCGCGCTGAGGGAGCGGACGGGCGAACCCGGCCACGACTCAGTCCTCGGCCACCTTGCGCAGTCTCCGGATCGTGTCGACAAGGCTCTGATGCTCGGCGCCGCGGGTCATGAAGCCCGGGAGGATGGTGCGCACCGCGATCGCGAAGGTGACCAGGCTGCCTCCCTCGGCGGGGTCGACTTGCCAGTAGCCGGTGTTCTCCCTGAAGAAGTTGTTGGCATGGTCGGGGGCGAGATGCCAGTCGATTCGATGCCGGGCAGGATCCGGATACTTGACCATGTGAAAGCCGAAGGAGAACGGACCGATCCCAACCTCGTAGCGGACGAGCACATGTTGCGAATCGGCCTCCACCGGTTCGGCGGCGACCACCCGTGGGTAGTACCGGGGATGGCCGCGATAGTCGACCAGGACGGACCACACGCGCTCCGGGGTGGCCCGCACGAGGCCCATCGCGGTTCCGCCACCGGCGGACTTGCTGGCGCCGGGTGGCAGCGTGTCGACCACGATCACGTCGCCGGCGGCGAGGCGCGGCGGCTGATCCGCCGACAGGCCCGCGGCCGGCGCGCTCGAGGTGGCGAGACCGACGGCCAGGGAGACCGACGCGAGGGTGGCCCGAGGCGACGACACCGCTAGACCTCGGCGGATGGTGGAGCTGAACGCCCTCCCGCGAAGGACGCCCCTCCGGGGCCCTCGAAGCCGGCCGGCTCCATCACGGCGTCCGCCGTGCGCCCTTTGTCATGTCCGGCGTATCGAGGCCGAGCGCAGCCTCCCACGCCTGCTGAGTGGCGATCTCCTGGGTCCACGGGCGCATCAGGGCGCCGGCCCGCGCGTCGCGCGCGTAGCGCTCGAGCGGGTAGCGCTTGAGCAGGCCCCGGCCGCCGCACACCCGGATCGCCTCCTGGGTCACGGTGACCGCGGACCGCTGCACGGTGACGTGGGCGGCGCGCGCGCGCTGCACCACATCCGGCGGGCAGCCCACCCGCGCCTCCGAGATCGCGCGGTAGTAGAGCGCCCGCGTCGCCTCCAGCGTGAAGAGCATCTCGGCCACCGCGTGGCCCTTCACCGCGGCCTCGGTGTGCAGGCCCGGCGAGCCCGCCATCTGGCCGGTCAGATAGGCGAGGGCGCCGTCGTAGGCCGCCTGCATGAGGCCCAGGAAGGTCGCGCAGAAGGTCAGCGGGGAGAGCTGGGGGAAGGCGTTGTACATGGCGCCGAAGAGGCCTGGCGGGAGCACCTCGCCGTCGTCGGGCACGAAGACGTCCTGGAGCAGCATGTCGCGGCTCACCGTGCCGCGCATGCCCATCGGATCCCAGTCACCGGGGAAGGACACGCCCGGCGCGTCCTTCGGGACCTGGAGGTAGAGCGTGCGCTCGATCCAGGGCTCGTCGCCCAGCCGGATCGCGGGCGTGGCGAAGTAGGGCGCGCAGCCCGCGAGGGACACGAAGAACTTCCGCCCGTTGACCACGTAGCCCCCGTCGACCTTCCGGGCGGTGGTGCCGAAGCGGCGGCCGCCCATGCGGAGCGCGGCGTCGGTCTCGCCCTGCTCGACCGGCTCGCTGTGAGGCTGGCCGTAGAAGACGCCCGCCTCGATCACCTCGCGGAACTTGGCGGCCCGGAGCTTCTCGTGGCGGCCCCGCGCCTCGGAGGACATCGGCATGTCGTCGGCGAGTGGGCCCATCATCAGCATGGTGAGGCAGTGCATGTTGAAGGTGAGCGCGGTGGAGCCGTTGCCCTGGGCGAGCTGCTCCGCGACCAGGCAGTAGGTCTCGTAGTCGGCGCCGAGGCCGCCGTAGCGCGCGGGGACGCAGAGGCCGAGGAGCCCGGTGGCGCGGAGGTCGGCGTAGTCGTCGAACGGAAAGGACGCCTCGCGATCGTGGCGCTCCGCCCGGGGGGCGAAGCGCTCGCGCGCGAGGCGGCGGGCGGTCGCGATCAGCTCGCCCTGGCGCGCGGAGGGCTCCAGATCCATGGCGCTACTTCTCTCCCAGGTAGGCCTTCCGCACCACGTCGGAGTGGAGCAGCGCGGAGGCGGCGTCCTGCAGCACGATGCGCCCGGTCTGGATGACGTAGCCCCGATGCGCCACCCGCAGGGCCATGCGGGCGTTCTGCTCGACGAGCAGGATGGTGGTGCCGAGGCGGTTGATGCTCCGGATGATCTCGAAGATGGTCTCCACCAGGATCGGGGAGAGGCCCATGGAGGGCTCGTCCAGCAGCAGCATCTCGGGACGGGCCATGAGCGCGCGCCCCATCGCGAGCATCTGCTGCTCGCCCCCGGAGAGCGTACCGCCCTTCTGCTGCAGGCGGTCGCGCAGCCGCGGGAAGAGGGTCAGCACGTGCTCGAGATCGGTCGGGATCGCCTCGCGATCGGCGCGCGAGAAGGCGCCCAGCTCGAGGTTCTCCAGCACGGTCATCGGCGCGAAGATGCGGCGGCCCTCGGGGGACTGGGCGATGCCGAGGCGGGCGATGCGGTGGGTGGGGACGCGGTCGATGCGCCGGCCGGCGAAGCTCACGGTGCCCCGCAGCGCCCGCACGGTGCCGAGCACGGTCCGGAGGGTGGTGGTCTTGCCCGCCCCGTTGGACCCGATGAGGGTGACGATCTCCCCGCGGGCGACCGAGAGCGACACGCCCTTGAGCGCGCGGATGTTGCCGTAGTAGGCGTGGACGTCGTGCAGCTCGAGCAGGCCGGCCCCGTCGCTCATCCGGACACGAGCTCCTGCTCGTAGCCCTTCCCCAGGTAGGCCTCGATGACCTTCGGGGTGCGCCGGATCTCGGCGGGGGTTCCTTCCGCGATGCGGGTGCCGTAGTCGAGCACGGTGATGCGGTCGGAGATCGTCATGACGACCTCCATGTGGTGCTCGATCAGGAGGACGGCCAGCCCGAGCTCCGCGCGGAGCATGCCGATCAGCTCGGTGAGGGCGTCGGTCTCGCGCGGGTTCATGCCGGCGGTGGGCTCGTCGAGGAGCAGCAGCGCGGGCTCGGTGGCCAGCGCGCGCGCGATCTCGAGCCGGCGCTGATCGCCGTAGGCCAGATTCTTGGCGAGCTCGTCGTCCTTCCCCTCGAGGCCGACGAAGGCGAGCATCTCCCGCGCCCGCGCGCGCGCCCGGGCCTCCTCGACGACGACGGTGGGCGGGCGGAGGACCGCGCCGGCCACCGAGGCGCGCAGGCGGCAGTGCTCGCCGACCAGGACGTTGTCGCGCACGGTCATGTTCTGGAAGAGCCGGATCGACTGGAAGGTGCGGGCGATGCCCCGCCCGACGATCGCGTGGGGGCGGAGGCCCACCAGGCTCGCGCCGTCGAGGAGGATCTCGCCATGGTTCGGTTGGAGCAGGCCGGTGACCAGGTTGAAGAAGGTGGTCTTGCCCGCCCCGTTCGGACCGATCAGGCCGACGATCCCGCGCGGCGGGATCACCAGGTCCACCTCGCTGACCGCGAGCAGGCCTCCGAAGCGCCGGGTCAGGCCGCGCACCTCGAGCACCGCGCGGCTCGCGGGCGCATCGACGGCCGCCGCGCGCGCCGCCCGCAGCCAGCCCGGGATCGCTTCGGCGCGTGGGCGGGGCGGCGCGGTGACGAGGGCCAGGGCCTCCTCGCGCTCGTCCACGTCCGCGGCGGACGGGCGCACGCGCCGACCGGCCAGGCCCTCCGGGCGGAGCAGCATGATGACGACCAGGCCGAGACCGAAGAAGAACCAGCGCCAGAGGGTGAGATCGACGGTCGTGAGAGCCGCGATCCCGACGGAGCGGCCGATCCAGCGGATCAGGGTGGTCATCTGGGCCAGCAGGATCCGGTCGAACAAGGTGATGAGCATCCCGCCCAGGATCACGCCCTTGAGGCTCCCCATGCCGCCGAGGACGACCATGCAGAGCAGCATGATCGAGACGTTAAACTCGAACGCCCCCGGGGTGATGGCCTGCAGCTTGGCCGCGTAGAAGGACCCGGCGAAGCCCGCGAACGACGCGCCGAGAGCGAAGGCCAGCAGCTTGGTCTTGATCGGGTTCACGCCGGTGCAGTCGGCGGCGGTCTCGTCCTCGCGGATCGCCATCCAGGCGCGGCCCAGCCGGGAGTCCCGCATCCGGTTCATGGCCCACAGCGAGGCCGCGCCGATGACCAGGATGAGGAAGTACCAGGGGATGAAATCGGTGTCGAAGTTGACCCCGGGCAGGTGCGGGCGCCCGACCGGGTTCACTCCGTTCTCTCCGCCGGTCAGGTTCAGGCGCTCGACCGGGCGCCAGCCCC
>DATFUK010000496.1:0-2942 GCA_035260865.1 Candidatus Methylomirabilota bacterium
CCGGCGGGTCTCACCCTGGACCAGAGCCGGACCACCATCATCGAGTCGCCGACCGTGAAGGCGGCCCGCCTCTTCTACAAGAGCCGGATCCGGCCGGAGAGCCTCGCGCTCGCCTACCGGGCCTCGCTCGAGGCCAACGGCTGGCGCCACGTGTCCTCCACCACGTCGGCGTCGAAGGGTACCACCCAGGTCTACGAGAAGCAGGAAAGCTCGCTGCAGGTCCTGATCTACGAGGGGTTGTACTACACGTGGACCGAGGTCTCCACGACCCGGATCGTCGGGCGCCCGCCCGCCCCGAGCCGGTAACCCCCTCGAGCCGTCACCACAAGGAGGGCGCCATGACATCGAGCAAGCGAGTAGGACTCCTTTCCCCGACCATGCTGTGGCTGGCCACCGGCTGCGCGGCCACCGCGCCGGCCTACGTCACGCCGGTGCCGGACGCGCAGCCGACGCGCGAGGCACAGGTGGACGAGCGCGTCGCGGCCGTCGAGAAGCGCGTGAACGAGATGGGCCAGCGCGTGCAGACCCTCGAGGGCGGCGTGGCGGGCGCGCAGAGCCGCGCCGACGAGGCCGCCCGGAAGGCCGAGGGCGTCGACAGCCGGCTCACCCGGCTCTGGTCGAACCGTTTCAATCAGAAGACCGCCGACAGCCTCGAGGTCTACTTCTCGCCCGACAGCATCGACCTGAGCGACGCGGCCCAGACCGCCCTCACCTCGGTGGTGGCCGAGATGAAGGCCCATCCGACCCTGACCGTCGAGCTGGGCGGCTATACCGATCCGCGCGGGGCCCTCGACTACAACTACGCGCTGAGCCAGCGGCGGGTCGACTCGGTCCGGCGCTTCCTGATGGACCGGGGCATCCAGCTCGCCCGGATCCAGGCGGCCAGCCTGGGGCCGATCTCCAGCGCGGACATCCCGGACGTGAAGAAGCGCCGGGTCACCCTGCGCCTCATGGTGGATCAGGAATAGCCGGTCAGCGCACCGCCTGCTGGTAGGCCGCGAGCAGGGCCGGATCCTCGATCGATCCGTGGTGATGGACCTGCCGCCATCCGGCACCGACCCGGCGAAAGATCCGGGTGGTGCGAATGGCCAGGTCGAGGGAGTGCGACCCGTTCTCGAACCGCCCGCGCTCGCGGCCGACCGCGTAGAAGACCTGATCCGATTCGTGCAGCGTGTAGTCGTAGAACTCGACCCACAGCCGCGCCGGGCCGCGAAAGATCCGCTCGTACACCGCGCGGATCTCGTCCCAGCCGCGCTTGATCCCGCCGAGCGGATTGTCCATCGCCGCGTCGCTCGACTGCTCCCAGTTCTCGGCCATGAGCGTGAGGTCGCGCGAGTTCAGCGCGCGGTAGAACTGGGCGAGCGCCTGCCGGGGCTCCCGGACGTCCCCGAGATCTTCCCGTCCCGTGATGGGCTCACCGATCAGCCGAGCGGGGGTGGTCATCGCTCCCAACCTTGAGAGGGCGGGCGTGGCGCGGGCGATTCCGCATGACGCGACGCTCCTTTCGTGGATACTGGGGGCGCTCCAGCCATGAACGGCCAAGGACTCCGAGCTACCGGGCGATCGTGGCGATCGGCCCTCACCGCCGCGACCATCGCTCTGCTCCTGTCCGGATGCGTGGCCACCCAGCCCGGTGTGGTCAAGCGCCCACCGCCCCAGCCCCCGCGGCGGGCCGAGATCGCGCCGGTCGCGCCTACCAGGGCGCACGTGTGGGTGCCCGGTCAGTGGTCGTGGCACCAGGAGCGCTACGTGTGGGTCCCGGGACGCTGGGAGGTGCCGCCCGCCGCGGGGCTCACCTGGGTGCCGGGCGGCTGGATGCCGCGGGAGGGCGCCTTCGTCTGGGTCGAGGGCTACTGGCGCGCGCGCTGATTCGCGTGGTCCCCGCCCGTCACGCCGCCCGTCACGTCCGATCGTCACATCGGAGGGACGAGCCCGTCCTTGCCTACCAGCGCGCGGCCCGCGGTCACGGTGCCGTCGGCCTGCTGCTGGGCGGAGATGAAGACGTGGGCGCCGGGCTGGAGCAGCGCCCGGTCACCGGGCGCGAAGGTCACGATCGGCACGTCGGGGGGCACCGCCATCTGCACGCTGCCGCCCTTGTGCTTGAGGGTCAGCATCGGGCCCTCGACGCGCTCCACCATCACGTCCACGGTGGCGTTGGTCATGGTGCTGCTGGGCGACAGATCCCACGGATAGTGCCCCTCGCCGGCGCCGCGCGCCGACTCCGGGAAGATCAGCACCTCCTGCGCGCGGAAGGAGCCGTCGGACTGCGCCAGCCCGGCGATGCCCACGAAGGTGCCGGACTTGATGTCGGATAGCGCCGCCTTGACCAGGCCGATCACCACGAAGGTGTCGGCCATCTTGATGTCCACCGTCGAGTTGTCGCGCGAGGCGATCGTGAGGGTCTGGCCCGACACCTTGGCGATGGAGCCGCGCACGCGGATCGGCACCTGCGCGGACGCGATCCCGACCGACAGCATCACCAGGCCCGCGGCGAGGGCAAGCGTCGTCCCTCTGGTCATCATCATGGCCACAGCTCCTTGCCCTCGGCGGCGGGCAGCGAAAGATGGAGACGGCGCGCGAGTGTCGTCGCGATGTCACGCATGTCGATCAGGCCGAGCGGCCGGCCGGCCGGCACCCCGGGCCCCACCACAAAGAAGGACGCGTGCAGGTCGGGCAGGTCCGGGAGATGGCCGTGCATGCCGCCCATCGCCGCCTTGCCCACCAGCGGCCCGCTCAGGCTCGATCCCGCGTGCCAGTCGGGCTTGAGCCCGACGACGAACGCGGCGGGGGGAAACCCACCCCGGGCGCGGAGCGCGTCCGCGTCGAGCACCCGATCGATGCCGTGGGCCGGGTCGGCGGCCAGGCGGTCGAGCAGGGCGCGCACCGCCGCCAGGGTCGCCGCGTCGCCCGGATCCTTCAGCACCACCGCGATCGAGCCGCCG
>DATFUK010000497.1:0-4259 GCA_035260865.1 Candidatus Methylomirabilota bacterium
TTGGCCGCGTAGCCGCAGCCGTCGCAGAGGGCCACGTCATCCTCGCCCGCCGCGCTCGGGGCCATGAACTCGTGGGAGCCCGAGCCGCCCATCATGCCGGGATCCGACTGCACGACGACATAGCTGATCCCGCAGCGGTCGAAGATGCGGCAGTAGGCGTCCTTGTGGGCGTTGTAGGAGACCTCGAGCGCGGCCGCGTCGGGATCCAGGGTGTAGGAGTCCTTCATCAGGAATTCGCGCGTGCGCAACAGGCCCGAGCGGGGCCGCGCCTCGTCTCGCTCCTTGGTCTGGATCTGGTACCAGATCTGGGGCAGGTCGCGGTAGGAGCGGATCTCCCGCGCGGCGAGCCACGCGATGACCTCCTCGTGGGTCATGCCCAGGCACATGTCGCGCCCGTTGCGGTCCTTGAGGCGGAACATCTCGCCCCCGATCGCGTCCCACCGGCCGGACTGCTGCCAGATCTCGGCGGGATGGAGCACCGGCATCTCGATCTCCTCCCCGCCCATCCCGTTCATCTCATCGCGGATGATCGCGTTGACCTTCTCGATCACGCGCAGGCCGAGCGGAAGGTAGACGTAGATGCCGGCGGCGAGCTGCCGGACGAGCCCAGCGCGCACCATGAGCTTGTGGCTGATCGCTTCCGCGTCGGCGGGGTCGTCCCGGAGCGTGGGGATCAGCGACCGGGTCCAGCGCACTACTGGACCTTGTTGGCGCCCTTCACGCCCGGATCGTAGAGCAGGCGCTTGACCGGCACCCCGTTCAGGAGATGCGATTCGAGGATCTCGGGGAGGTCGCTCTCCTGGACCCCCGCGTACCAGACGTTCTCCGGGTAGACCACCATCATGGGCCCGTGACCGCACTGCGAGAAGCAACCCGCCTTGTTGACGCGGACTTCGACCTGGCGGCCCGCGATGACCACGCCCGCCCGCAGGGTCTTGACGTACTTCTCGACGTCGCCCTGGACCGGGCAGCTGTCGCCCGCCGTGCACACGAACACGTGCCTCGCGTACTGTCCCATCAGAAGAGCCCGATCCGTTTGAAGTCGTTGTAGAACGCGAACACCATGAGCAGCATGAGCAGCGCGAATCCCACCTGCTGGGCGACCTCCCGCTTGCGCACCGAGAGCGGCCGGCCCAGCACCGCCTCGAAGGCGAAGAAGAGCAGGTGCCCGCCGTCGAGCATGGGCACCGGCAGCAGGTTGAGCAGGAACAGGTTGACGCTGATCACGGCGGTGAAGAGGGCCAGGCTGACCAGGCCCTGGCGCGCCTGCTCGCCCGCGGTCTTGGCGATCTGGATCGGGCCCCCGATATTGCTCCGGTCGAGCTGGCCGACCACGATCTTGTAGAGGCCGAGCCCGGTCTTGACCGTGACGTCGGTGGACCACGCGAACCCTTCCCACATCGCGGAGAGCGGGTTCGAGCGGACCATGAGGGTGGCGCCGCCCGGGCGGATCCCCACCAGGCCGACCTCCATCTCCTTGCCGTCGGGACCGGGAACCTTGCCCTTCTTGGGCGTGACCGTGATCGCCAGAGCCTCGGTCCCGCGCTTGACCTCGAGCCGCGTGGGCTGCCCCGCGCGCTGGTGGATCTTCTCGGCCAGCTCGTCCCACGACATGACGGGCTGGCCGTCGAGCGCGACCACCACGTCGGCCGCTTTGAGCCCCGCCTGCTCGGCGGGATCGCCCGGGATGACGTCGCCGATGGCGGGCGCCAGGTATGGCGAGGCGCCGATCTCCCACACCAGCTGGTCGTCGCCGAAGAGGTCCTTGCGCTTGGCCTGCACCGGGGTCAGCGCGACCTTGCGCGAGCCGCCCTCGCGTCCCTGCACCGTCACCTCGAGCGGGCGGCCAGTCGCGGTCTGGACCACCCGGGCGAGATCCTCCCAGTACTGCACCGGCTTGCCGTCCACCGCGGTGATGCGGTCGCCGGTCCGGAGCCCGGCCTGCGCGGCGGGCCCGCCCTCGGTCACGCGCCCCACCTCGGCGGGCGCCACCGGCCGGCCGATGAACATGAACATCGCGGCGGCGATGAGGACGGCGAGGACGAAGTTCATCGCGGGTCCGGCGAAGACGATCAGGAAGCGGGCGGCGAGCGACTTGTTGTTGAAGGCCTTGGCCGGATCCACCGTGGCCGCCCGGCCGCCTTCCAGCGGATTCTCGTCGTCCCCCATCATCTTCACGTAGCCGCCCATCGGGATCAGGGACAGGCAGTACTCGGTCTCCTTGCCGCGGAAACGCCAGAGCACGGGCCCGAAACCGACCGAGAACCGCTCGACCCCCACCCCGCAGAGCCGGGCCATGAAGAAGTGGCCGAGCTCGTGCACGATGATGAGGATCCCGAGCACCACCACGAACGAGACGAGTGTCGTTGCCATGAGGCCCCTATCTCATCGCGGCCGCGACCCCGCCGGGCAGCCAGTCCCGCACCGCCGCCCGCGTCCGGGTATCAACGTCCACGCACGTGTCGATACTGTCGAGCGCCCGCGCGGGCACTCGCGCCAGCGCTTCCGCGATCAGCTCGGGTATCTGGGTGAACCGGATGCGCCCGTCGAGGAACGCGGCGACCGCGATCTCGTTGGCCGCGTTCAGGATGACCGGCGCGCAGCCGCCTTCGAGCAGGGCCCGGCGCGCCAGGCCGAGGCACGGGAAGCGCTCCACGTCGGGCTCCTCGAAGGTGAGCGGCCCGACCCGGGTGAGGTCCAGGCGCTCGGCCGGACAGGGCAGGCGTTGCGGGTACGTGAGCGCGTAGAGGATCGGGATGCCCATGTCGGCCACTCCGAGCTGGGCGATGACCGACCCGTCCACGTACTCGACCATCGAGTGCACGATGGACTGCGGGTGCACCACCACCTGCACCTGCGCGGGGGTCAGGTCGAAGAGCCAGCGCGCCTCGATGACCTCGAGCCCCTTGTTCATGAGGGTCGCGGAGTCCACCGTGATCTTGGCGCCCATCCGCCAGGTGGGATGGTTCAGCGCCTCCTCCACCGTGACCTTCGCGAGGTCCGCCGCCTTCTTGGTCCGGAACGGCCCGCCGGACGCGGTGAGCAACACCCGGCCCACCTCGGAGCGGTTGTGGCCCTCGAGGCACTGGAAGACCGCGCTGTGCTCGGAATCCACCGGCAGCAGCGGTACGCCGCGCTCGCGCGCCGCCGCGGTCATCAGGCTGCCCGCCATCACCAGCGTTTCCTTGTTGGCCAGCGCGATGCTCTTGCCGCTCTTGATCGCGGCCATGGTGGGCAGGAGGCCCGCGCCGCCCACGATGGCGGAGAGCACCACGTCGGCCTCCACCTCCCCGGCGAGCGTCACGATGCCGGCGGGCCCGGCGAGCAGCTCGGGGCACGGGGACCCGAGCGCGCGCGCCACCGCGTCGATCGCGGCCGCGTCGTCGAGGGCGATGGCCCGCGGCCGGTGGCGGCGGCAGAGCTCGGCGAGCAGCTCCGGGTTGGAGCCGCGCGCGGCCATGCCCTCCACCCGGAAGTCCTCGGGGAAATGCTCGGCCAGCTCCAGCGTCCGCCGCCCCACCGAGCCGCTCACCCCCAGCACGATCAGCCGTTTCATGCGCTCAGGGACCTCGCGTACGTCGCGTAGTAGAGGAGGACCGGCGTGTTGATGAGCAGGCTGTCGATCCGGTCGAGCATCCCGCCGTGTCCCGGGATGAGCCGCCCGGTGTCCTTGGTGCCGACGCTCCGCTTGATCGCGGACTCGAGGAGATCGCCGGCCTGGCCGACCACCCCGAGCAAGAGCCCGACCACCACCGCGCTCTCGAGCGAGAGCGCCGGGAAGAACGTCGCCCTCGCTCCCAGCGCGGCCAGCACCGACATCACGAGCTGCGCGAGCGCGCCCTCCACCGTCTTGTGGGGGCTGATCGAGGGCGCCAGCTTGTGGCGGCCCATGGTGGAGCCCACCACGTACGCGGCGGTCTCGCCGAGCCACGTGACCGAGACCAGCAGCAGGATCCACTCCCGGCCCGCCTCCAGATCCCGCAGCCAGAAGGTGTAGCCGAGCAGCCAGTTCACGTAGCAGACCCCGAAGAGCGTGACTGCCACCGGCTCCCAGGCCGGCCGATCCGCCGGCGGGCGCAGCAGTCCGACCGCGAGCACGGCGAGCAGCACCGCGGTGAACGCCACCCGCTCGGACACCGGCAGCGCGAAGCTCGCGGTCACCACGGACCCGCCCACCAGCCCCAGCACGCGGAAGGTCCGCACGCCCGCCCGCTCGAACATGCCGGTGAACTCCCACTGGCCGAGCGCGCCCGCGAGCA
>DATFUK010000498.1:0-12304 GCA_035260865.1 Candidatus Methylomirabilota bacterium
CTCGCCCTCTACGTGGTGGTGCTCTCGCTGTGGGGCTTCGATCTCATCATGTCGCTAGACCCACGCTGGTACAGCGGCCTCTTCGGCGGCTACTACGTGGTCACCTCGCTGTACACCGGGTTCGGGCTCGTCACCTATCTCACGATCCGCTCCAACGAGCGCGGGATGAGCCGGGTCTCGGCCTCCGCGATCCAGGACGTGGCCAAGCTGACCTTCGCGCTCTGCGTGTTCTGGATGTACTTCTTCTTCTCGCAGTACCTGGTGATCTGGTACGGCCATGTGCCCGTCGAGACCCGCTTCGTGATCCGCCGCTTCTTCTCCCAGCCGTGGGGCACCATGGCCTGGGTCATCTTCATCGTGGGCTGGCTGATCCCGTTCTCGTACTTCCTCAAGCGGCTCACCGGGCGTCCCCCGGAGCGGCATCGGGTGTTCAAGGTCATCCTGTTCTTCGGGTGGATCGCCATCTTCTTCGAGCGGATGCTGCTCGTGTTCCCCTCACTCCTCCGGGACAACACGGTGCCGCTCGGCCCGGTGGAGATCCTGGTGACGCTCGGCTTCTTTGCGATCTTCGTGCTGAGCCGCAACTGGTTCCTCGCCCACTACAAGCCGGTCCTGAGCCTGCCCAAGTAGGCGACCGGCGCGTCACGCGGCCGGGGTAGAATACCGGGCGTGATCCCGGTCGAGGAAGCGCTCGAACGCATCCTGTCGCGGGTGACCGTGCTCGGCGACGAGCGCGTCTCGCTGACCGACGCCCTCCATCGGGTGCTCGCCGAGGAGGTGGACAGCCCGCGCGACATGCCCCCGTGGCCGGCCTCCTCGATGGACGGCTACGCCCTCCGAAGCGCCGACACCGCTCCCGCCGGTCCCGG
Organism: Candidatus Methylomirabilota bacterium; assembly: GCA_035260865.1. Classification (GTDB taxonomy): domain Bacteria; phylum Methylomirabilota; class Methylomirabilia; order Rokubacteriales; family CSP1-6; genus CAMLFJ01. The sequence goes on from DATFUK010000498.1 coordinate 870, forward strand.
CGCGCCCGCGCGCCTGCTCGTGGCCGGCCGCGTGCCCGCCGGCGCGATGGCGGAGCGGCCGCTCCGGCCCGGCGAGGCGTTCCGGATCTTCACCGGCGCGCCGCTCCCGGAGGGCGCCGACGCGGTCATCCCCCAGGAGGACGTGACCGAGGACGCGGGTGCGCTCGTCGTCCCGCGGCCGGTCGCCGACGGTGACTTCGTGAGGCCCCGGGGCGAGGACATGAAGCGGGGCGACCGCGTGCTCGAGCCCGGGCGGGTGCTGAGCGCGGCCGATATCGGGATGCTCGCGACGGTGGGCCGGAGCCCGGTGAGCGTGATCCGGCGGCCCCGCGTGGGGATCCTTTCCACCGGTGACGAGCTGGTGGACCTGGGAGGCCGGATCGGCCCCGGCCAGATCCCGAACTCCAACAGCTACTCCCTCATCGCCCAGGTGATCGAGGCCGGCGCCCAGCCGGTGAGCCTGGGGATCGCGCGCGACCGTCTGGACGACATCGAGACGCGGCTCCGCTGGGGGCTCGCGTGCGATCTCGTGATGTCCTCGGCTGGCGTCTCGGTCGGGGAGCACGACTTCGTGAAGGCGGCGCTGGCGAGGCTCGGGGCCGAGCAGCATCTCTGGCTCGTGGACATGCGCCCGGGCAAGCCGATCGCGTTCTCGACGATCCCGCAGGAAGGCAAGGGGGCGCTGGCTCTCTTCGCGCTGCCCGGCAACCCGGTCTCGGCGATGGTCACCTTCGAGCTCTTCGTCCGCCCCGCGATCCTCCGCATGGCCGGCCACACCCGGCTCCACCGCCCCGCGATCACGGCCCGCGCGCTCGCCCCCATCAAGAACGGCGACAGCCGCCGCGGCTACCTCCGAGTGACCTTGACGCCAGAAGGCGAGACCTACGGAGCCAAGCTAACCGGCACTCAAAGTTCTGGAGTGCTGCGCTCGATGGTGACGGCTGACGGTCTAGCCGTCGTCCCCGGCAACACCACGATCCAGCTTGGTGAAGCCGTCAAGGTGATCGTCCTGCGCCCCGGCCTCTAAGAACTGCAAGGCGGGAATCGAGGAACGTAGGACCGGGTGGACAGCGGCGCGGGGGGCAGGGGGTGGGGCGGGTGACCCGTTCCCCGCCAACGGAAGCCAGGAACCTCATCAACCCCGATTGGGAACTCCTGACGCAACGAAACGACAAAGCGGGTCGTGGTCAGAGCCCCACCCCTGCCCCCCGCGCCGCTGCCCACCCGCCTCGCGCGCGCTCTACGCCTTCCGCACGAAGAGGACCCAGAGCGTCGCGCAGGCCCCAGCGCACATTGATGCGAACGTCAGCAAGCTGCCGAGCGCGAGCGTCGCCGAGTTCGTCAGGCCCTGGTTGATGTTGCAGCCTTCGGCGACGAGTGCCGCGGCGCCCATCAGCAATCCACCAAAGAAGATCTTCGGCAAGCTCGACGCGGCGGGGAACTTCAGGGCGAACTGGGCGGTGGTCCACGCGGCCACGAAGGCGCCCAGCGGCACGCCGAGGGCCATCAGCATGCTCCAGGTGACGCGGTTGGGGTAGCCGACCATCGGGTAGGTGAGCAGGTGGCCGGTGTTGGCCGCGAAGGTGATGCCGACCGGCCGGTCGCCGAAGGTGGAAGCCCACCAGCCGACCGCGATCATCACGCCGACCGCGGCGCCGGTGGCGGGCCAAGGCCACTTGCCGTGCTCGGGCTCGCGGCGCGCGCGCATCAACCAGATCCCGATTCCGACCGCGAGCACGGCGATCACGATCCACGGCGAGACTCCCGCGATGTTCGCCAGGGTCGGCGCCGCGCCGTCGCCGATCGTCACTGCCGGCTTCTGCAGGACGGTGCGGAGCGGCGCCAGGAGACCGACGCCGGCGGTGGTCGCGCCGATGGCGAAGCCCACCAGCACCACCCACGCGCCGACCGCGCCTTCGCCCACGCGATACCAGGTGCTGCCCGAGCAGCCGCCGGAGAGGATCATGCCCACGCCGAAGAGCAGGCCGCCCACGATGTTCGACATCCAGCGCAGCGGGCGCAGGGGAATGTCCACCAGCCCCAGCGCCTCGATCACCTGCACGCCCACCATCGCCACCAGCAGGGCGAGGAGGTAGGCGCGCAGGATATTGCCGTCCCGCATCAGCACCGCGTTGGAGAGCGCGCGGGTGAGGCAGAAGCCGCCGCGCTGGATGACGTAGCCGAAAACGGCGCCGGTGCCCAGGGCCGAGGCCGCGAGCATCCAGGGGAGCTCGTCCATGGCCCGCCATGCTAGCGAAAAGCCCAGTGTCAGTCAAAGGCTCGTGAAAATTAGCTTTTCGATCGGACAGGTGCTACGGTCGATCCCATGGTGACCGGCACTCGTGAACGGATCGTGCGCACGACGCCCGTCCTCGGCCTCGTTCTGCTCGCGGCCGCGGCGGCCGGCTGCGGCACCGCCGAGAAGGCGCGTCGCGAGGCCGAGATGGCCGCCCTGGTCAAGCAGGTCGAGGAGCTGAAGAAGGGACAGGATCAGATCGGCAAGGACGTGGGCAGGCTGGCCGGCGAGCTGAAGGCGCTCGACGCGCAGGGCGCGTTCCTGGTCGGGGAGACCAAGACCGCGGCCACCGATCGCGACCAGCTCAAGGCGGCGGTCCAGCAGCAGGACAGCGCGCTGCGGTCGCTCCGCTCCGCGCTCGACGAGACGAACCAGAAGGTGGCGACGCTCGCCGTGCCGCCGCCCGCGCCGGCGGCCGCGCCGAAGCCGGCGTCCGCGGCGCCCGGGCGCGAGGCGACCGCCGAGAAGCTCTACGCGACCGCGATGGCCAGCTTCCGCGCCGACGAGCACGGCCAGGCGGTGCTCGAGTTCACCGAGCTCATCGACAAGTTCCCCAAGCACAACCTGGCCGCGAGCGCTCAGTACTGGATCGGCGAGGCGTACTATCGCCAGCGCGACTTCAACCAGGCGGTCACCGAGTTCCAGAAGGTCCCCGATCTCTACCCGCAGAGCGCGCCCGTCGCGGAGGCGCTGCTCAAGCTCGGCATGTGCTATCGCGCCCTGCACGACGTGCCGCGCGCGCGAGAGACGTGGGAGCAGGTGGTGAAGTCGCACCCGCGGACCGAGGCGGCCACCCAGGCGCGCGCGCTGCTCGCCTCCCTCGGCGGAGCCCGCTCGCCCCGGTGATCGCCCCCGCCCGGTTTTGTCCCAATTTGACGGTCCGGTATACTGAGACGCACAGCTCGACCTGGAAATCGTGATCGGTGAGGTGAGTGACTGCCGTGATACATGAGCGTATCCTCGACGAGACGGCGCGGGGCGACGGGACGATGCCGCGCGCGCTCACGCGCGCGGACGCCCGGTATCCCGCGCGTCTTGCGCAGATTCCCGACGCGCCCGTCACGCTCCACGTGCGCGGCGCGCTGGTGGACGCGGACGCGCTCGCGGTGGCGATCGTGGGCTCGCGTCGGGCGACGCCCTACGGGCTCGAGGTCGCCGAGACCCTCGCCGCGGATCTCGCCGCGCGCGGCGTCACCATCGTGAGCGGGCTCGCGCGCGGGATCGACAGCGCGGCGCACCGCGGGGCGCTGCGGGTCGGCGGGCGCACCCTCGCGGTGCTGGGGTCGGGGGTGGACGTGATCTACCCGCCCGAGAACCGCGAGCTCGCCGCCCTGATCGCGGCGCGCGGCGCGCTGCTCTCCCAGTTCGCGCCGGGGACTCCGCCGCTCCCGCAGAACTTCCCGACCCGCAACCAGGTCATCGCCGCGATGTCGCTCGCGGTGGTGGTCGTGGAGGCGGCCGAGAAGAGCGGCTCCCTGATCACCGCGCGTCTCGCCGCCGAGCTCGGCCACGAGGTGCTGGCGGTGCCCGGGCGCATCACCGCTCCCGAGAGTCGCGGGGCCAACCGGCTGATCCAGGACGGCGCGCACGTGGCGATGGGGTGGGAGGACGTGGTGGCGGTCCTGCCCGAGCGCTGGAAGGCCGCGGTCGTTTCGGATCGCGTACTTGCGGCCGGGCTTGCAGCGAAAGACGAAGCCGACGCATCTAACTCGTCGGAGGTCGGCCCGGCCGGAAGCCGGCTGCTCGCCCTGCTCGGAGAGGATCCGGTCGATATCGACCAGGTGATCGAGCGGAGCGGCATGGGGGCGGGGCGGGTGTCGGCCGCGCTGCTGGACCTGGAGCTGGAGGGGCGCGTGCGTCAGATCGAGGGCAAGCGGTTCGTCCGGGTCGGACGAGGATAGGAGCCACCGGGTGGCGACGGTGAAACGAGCGCTGGTGGTGGTGGAATCGCCCACCAAGGTCAAGACGATCCAGAAGTATCTGGAGTCGAAGTATGTCGTCAAGGCCTCGATGGGTCACGTCCGCGATCTGCCCAAATCCAAGCTCGGGGTGGACGAGAAGAAGGGCTTCAAGCCGGAGTACAAGGTGCTGCCGGCCAAGAAGAAGGTGCTCGACGAGCTGAAGAAGGCGGCCGAGAAGGTCGACGCGCTCTACATCGCGACCGACCCGGACCGGGAAGGGGAGGCCATCGGCTGGCACCTCGCCCAGGAGCTCGGCATCAGCAAGGCCAAGACGCACCGGATCATGTTCAACGAGATCACGGAGCGCGCGGTCAAGGCCGCCTTCCTGCACCCCGGCAAGATCGACACCAACAAGGTCAACGCCCAGCAGGCCCGGCGCGTGCTGGACCGGCTGGTGGGCTACAAGCTCTCCCCGCTCCTGTGGGAGAAGATCCGCCGCGGGCTCTCGGCCGGGCGCGTGCAGTCGGTGGCGGTGCGCCTGCTCACCGAGCGCGAGCGGGAGATCGCCGCGTTCGTGCCGGTCGAGTACTGGTCGCTGCACGCCAAGCTCAAGGGCCAGAACCCGCCCGACTTCGTGGCGACCCTCAAGGAGGTGCGCGGCGAGAAGGCCGACCTCCCCGACGAGGCGGCGACCACCGCGGTGACGACCGGGCTCACCGGCGCCACCTGGACCGTGAAGTCGGTGACGCGGGGCGAGCGGCGGCGGAATCCCGCCCCGCCCTTCATCACGTCCACGCTCCAGCAGGACGCGAGCCGCAAGCTGCACTTCACCGCCAAGAAGACGATGATGCTGGCCCAGCAGCTCTACGAGGGCGTCGAGCTCGGCGAGGAGGGCGCGGTCGGCCTCATCACCTACATGCGCACCGACGCGGTGCGGGTGGCCGCGGAGGCGCAGGAGGAAGCGCGGGAGTGGGTGACCGGGCGCCTGGGGCGCGAGTATCTGCCCGACGCGCCGCCCGCCTACAAGGCCAAGAAGAGCGCGCAGGAAGCCCACGAGGCGGTGCGCCCGAGCTCGGTGGCGCGCGAGCCCAAGGCGGTGGCGCGCTTCCTGTCCAAGGACCAGCTCGCCCTCTACCGGCTGGTCTGGGAGCGCTTCCTCGCGAGCCAGATGCTGCCCGCGGTGTACGACACGGTGGCCGCGGACATCACCGTGGCGGACGCTCTCTTCCGGGCCCAGGGCTCGACCATGAAGTTCCCCGGCTTCACCGCGGTCTACGTCGAGTCGCGCGAGGCCACCGACGAGACCCCGGAGGAGGAGGCGGAGGCGGTGATGCCGCCGCTGACCGTGGGCGAGACGCTCACGCTGCTCGCGCTCGACCCCAAGCAGCACTTCACCCAGCCGCCGCCGCGCTTCACCGAGGCGTCGCTGGTCAAGCTGCTGGAAGACCGGGGGATCGGGCGGCCGTCCACCTACGCGCAGATCCTCGGCACGATCCAGGAGCGGGGCTACGCGCGGCGCGAGCGCGGCACCCTGTTCCCGACCGACCTCGGCATGCAGGTCACCGACATGCTGGTGCCCCACTTCCCCGAGGTCATGGACGTCGAGTTCACCGCCGGGCTCGAGGAGTCGCTCGACAAGATCGAGGAAGGCGACGCGGACTGGGTGAAGACGGTCGAGACCTTCTACAAGCAGTTCTCGCGCGACCTGAAGGCGGCCGGCAAGAAGATGGACAACGTCAAGGTCGGGGTGGACGCCGGGCAGGAGTGCCCCGAGTGCGGCAAGCCGCTGCTCGAGAAGTGGGGCCGCTTCGGGAAGTTCCTGGCCTGCTCCGCCTATCCCGACTGCAAGTTCACCAAGGACATGAGCGGTGGGCGCGAGCGGCCGGCGGACGAGCCGACCGACGAAATCTGCCCGACGTGCGCCAAGCCGATGGTCATCAAGCACGGCCGCTTCGGGAAGTTCATCGCGTGCTCGGGCTACCCGGACTGCAAGACCACCAAACCGATCACCCTCGGGATCACGTGCCCGCTGCCCGACTGCGGCGGCCAGCTCCTGGAGAAGCGCACTCGCAAGGGCAAGACCTTCTACGCGTGCACGAACTACCCGACGTGCACGTTCGCCCTGTGGACGCGCCCGGTGGCGGAGCCGTGCCCCAAGTGCGCGGCGCCGTTCCTGACCGAGCGCTACGCGAAGGGCGGCAAGGTCACGCGGCAGTGCTTCCGGGAGGAGTGCGGCTACCGGCAGGAACTGGTTCCCACGGTCGCCTGAGGAGCCCCCCGGTTCATCCACGATGGACGCGGCGGTCGGATCCTTTCTCGAATACCAGAGCGTCGAGCGCGGCGCGTCGCCTCACACCCTCCGGAGCTATACCGCCGACCTGACCGAGTTCTCCCGTTTCCTCGCCGCCGAGAAGATCGCGGGCTGGGAGGAGGCGGATACGCGCGCGGTCCGGGCCTACCTGGCGTGGCTGCACAAGCGCAAGCTGGCCAAGGCCACGATCTCACGCAAGCTGGCCGCGGTGCGGAGCTGCTTTCGCTTCCTCGCCCGCCGCGGCGCCCTCGAGGTGAATCCGGCGCGCCAGGTGCGCGGCCCGCGCCTGGGACGGCGCCTGCCGTCGTTCCTGCCGGTGGACGAGACCACCGAGCTCCTGAGTCCCGAGCCGGAGGCGACGGTGGCCGGGGCGCGCGATCGCGCGCTGCTCGAGCTGCTCTACGCGAGCGGGCTGCGGGTGGCCGAGGGCTGCGGCCTCGACGTCGACGATCTCGACGAGGGCCGGCGCACCGTGCGCGTCCTCGGCAAGGGCAGCAAGGAGCGCGTGGTGCCGGTCGGGGAGTCGGCGCTCGAGGCCCTCGCGGCCTACCTGGCCCGGCGCGGCCGGCGGCGCGGGCCGCTTTTCCTCAACGCGCGGGGCGGCCGGCTCACCGCGCGGAGCGCGCTGCGCATCGTCCGCGCCCGCGCGCGGCGCGCCGGCATCGCCCAGCGGGTCACGCCCCACACCCTCCGCCACAGCTTCGCCACCCACATGCTGGGGGCGGGCGCGGATCTCCGTCTCATCCAGGAGCTGCTGGGCCACAGCCGTCTCTCCACGACCCAGCGCTACACCCACGTGAGCCCGGAGCACCTGATGCGCGTGTACGACGCGGCCCATCCGCGGGCGACCTGACCCGGCGATGACGTCGCCGACCACCCCGTCCATCCACGCCACCACCGTGGTGTGCGTCCGGCACCGGGGCCGGGTGGCGGTGGCGGGCGACGGGCAGGTCACGTTCGGCCAGACCATCATGAAGGCGGGCGCGCGCAAGGTGCGCAAGATGCACCACGACCGCGTCCTCGCCGGCTTCGCGGGCGCGGCCGCCGACGCCTTCACGCTCTTCGCGCGCTTCGAGGCGAAGCTCGAGGAACATCGAGGCAACCTGCCGCGCGCCGCCGTCGAGCTGGCCAAGGAATGGCGCATGGACCGCGTGCTCCGGCGGCTCGAGGCGCTCCTCGCGGTGGCCGACGCGGAGGCGAGCTTCATCGTGTCGGGCACCGGCGACGTGATCGAGCCCGACGACGGCCTGGTCGGGATCGGTTCGGGTGGGCCGTACGCCCTCGCGGCGGCCCGGGCGCTGCGGGCGCATTCCACGCTCGAGGCGCCCCAGATCGCGGAGGAGTCTCTCCGTATCGCGGCCGGCATCTGCGTCTACACCAACGATCAGATCACGGTGCTGAGCCTGTGACCGACCAGCCCGCCCTCGGGATGACCGGCCTCACGCCGGCCCAGATCACCGCCGAGCTGGACCGCTTCATCGTGGGGCAGGGCAAGGCCAAGCGCGCGGTGGCCATCGCGCTCCGCAACCGGTGGCGGCGCCAGAACCTGCCCGTCGAGCTGCGGGACGAGGTCGCGCCCAAGAACATCATCATGATCGGGCCCACCGGGGTCGGGAAGACCGAGATCGCCCGCCGCCTCGCCAAGCTCGCCCAGGCCCCGTTCCTCAAGGTGGAGGCCTCCAAGTACACCGAGGTCGGTTACGTGGGCCGGGACGTGGAGTCGATGATCCGCGACCTGACCGAGCTCGGCGTGAGCATGGTCAAGGCGGAGATGGCGGCGGCGGTCCGCGATCGGGCGGAGTCGCTGGCCGAGGAGCGCCTCCTCGATCTCCTGCTGCCCCGTCGTCCCGGGGAGTCCTACGTGAGCGGCACCCTCGAGGAGGTGTCGCCCGACGCCTCGCGCGACGCCACCCGGGACAAGCTCCGGGCTCAGCTTCGCTCCGGAAAGCTCGACGACCGGCCCATCGAGATGGACGTGCAGCAGGCCGGGCCGATGCTGGAAGTGCTCCCGGGGCAGGGCATGGAGGAGATCGGGATCAACCTCAAGGACATGCTCTCGCACCTGATGCCGGGCCGCACGCGGCGTCGGCGGGTCAAGGTGGGGGAGGCCCGGCGGCTGCTGGCCCAGGAGGAGGCCCAGAAGCTGGTCGACGTGGACGAGGCGGTGGGCCAGGCGGTCCGCCGGGTCGAGAACTCGGGGATCATCTTCCTGGACGAGCTGGACAAGATCGCGGGCCGGGAGGGGGGCCGGGGGCCCGACGTGTCGCGGGAAGGGGTGCAGCGCGATCTCCTGCCGATCGTCGAGGGCTCGACGGTGACCACGAAGTACGGAATGGTCCGGACCGACCACATCCTGTTCATCGCGGCCGGGGCCTTCCACGTGGCCAAGCCCGCGGACCTGATCCCGGAGCTGCAGGGGCGGTTCCCGATCCGGGTCGAGCTGGAGCCCTTGACGCGGCCGGATTTTATCCGCATTCTGAGCGAACCTCAGAATGCCCTGATCCGGCAGTACGTTGAGCTGCTGAAGACGGAAGGGGTGGCGCTGCGCTTCACCACCGACGCGGTGGAGGCCATCGCCGAGATCGCGTTCACGGTGAACCAGCGGGCCGAGAACATCGGAGCCCGCCGCCTGTACACGGTGATGGAGCGGCTGCTCGAGGAGATCTCCTTCGACGCCCCGAATCTGGTGGGGCAGGAGCTCGTGATCGACGCGGAGTACGTGCAGGCGCAGCTGGCCGACGTGGTGAAGGACGAGGACCTCTCCCGCTACATCTTATAAGGACGAGCGCATGACGCCGATCCCGGAGCTGGTGCAGCGCGCCGAACTGCTCATCGAGGCGCTGCCCTATATCCGTGCCTTCCAGGGCAAGACCCTCGTGATCAAGTACGGGGGCGCCGCGATGGAGCAGGCCGACCTCAAGGAGCAGTTCGCCAAGGACGTGCTTCTGCTGCGGCTGGTCGGGATCCGGCCGGTCATCGTTCACGGCGGCGGGCCGCAGATCGGCGCCCTCATGAAGCGGCTCGGGAAGGAGCCGAAGTTCGTGGGCGGCATGCGCGTCACCGACGAGGAGACGGTCGAGATCGTTGAGATGGTGCTGGTCGGCAAGATCAACAAGGAGATCGTGGGTCTGATCAATCTGCACGGGGGCCGGGCGGTCGGGCTCTCCGGCAAGGACGCGAGCCTGCTCCGGGCCCACCGGCGCCTGCACAAGATGCCCGACGGGACCTCGGTGGACATCGGCCTCGTGGGCGAGGTTGAGGCGATCAATCCGGAGCCGATCAAGCTGCTCGAGGAGAACGGCTTCATCCCGGTGATCGCCCCGGTCGGGGTGGGGGCGGAGGGCGAGACCTACAACATCAACGCGGACCTGGTGGCGGGCGACGTGGCCGCCGCGCTCTTCGCCGAGAAGCTGATCCACCTCACCGACGTGACCGGCATCAACGGGGAGGACGGGCGCCTGGTCTCGACGCTCACCAAGCGCGAGGCGGAGCGGCTGATCAAGACGGGCGTGATCGACGGGGGAATGCTGCCCAAGGTGGAGTCCTCGCTGCGGGCGCTCACCGGCGGCGCCCAGAAGGCCCACATCATCGACGGGCGCGTACCCCACGCGATCCTGCTGGAAGTGCTGACCAAGGAAGGTATCGGCACCGAAATAGTCTTGTGAGCAGCAGCCGTGGCAGGGCGAGGTGAGCCGAAGGCGAGCCGAGCGGATATGACGAATCGAGGCGCACATCCATGAGGGAGCCATGACTGATACCAAGACACTGATCGAGTGGGCGGACAAGCACCTGATGACCACCGCCAAGCGCGCCCCGGTCGCGCTGGTGCGCGGCGACGGTGCGCGGGTGTGGGACAGCGACGGCAAGGAGTATCTCGACTTCACCGGCGGCATCGCGGTGACCGCGCTCGGGCACTCCCATCCCAAGGTGGTGGGGACGATGCGGGAGCAGGCGGCCACCCTCCTGCACGTGTCCAACCTCTTTTACATCCCGCAGCAGACCCAGCTCGCCAAGCTGCTCTGCGATCACTCGTTCGCGGACCGGTTGTTCTTCTCCAACTCGGGCGCGGAGGCCAACGAGTCGGCGATCAAGCTCGCGCGGAAGTGGGCCAAGGAGCACGGGGCCAGCGACCGCGGGGACATCATCACGATGCGGGGCGGCTTCCACGGCCGGACCCTCGCCACGGTCACCGCCACCGCGCAGGAGAAGTACCACCACGGCTTCGAGCCGCTGCCCGGCGGGTTCAAGTACGTGCCGTTCAACGATCTGCGCGCGGTGGAGCGGGCCATCGACAGCCACACCGCCGCGGTCATGGTCGAGCCGATCCAGGGTGAGGGCGGCATCAATATCCCGGACGACGGCTACCTGCCCGGGCTCCGCAAGCTCTGCGACGAGGCGGGGATCCTGCTCGTGCTGGACGAGATCCAGACCGGCATGGGGCGCACCGGCCGGCTCTGGGGCTACGAGCACTCCGGGATCGAGCCCGACATCATGACGCTCGCCAAGGCGCTGGCCAACGGGGTGCCGATCGGGGCCACCCTGGCCACCGAGAGCGTGGCGTCCGCGTTCACCCCGGGCACCCACGGCTCCACCTTCGGCGGCAACCCGTTCGTTACCGCGGTCGGCTTGACCGTGTTCACCACCCTCATGGAGGAGCGGCTGCCCGAGCGCGCGGCCGCCACCGGCAAGGTGCTGCAGAGCCAGCTCGAGGCGGTGCGGGCGCGGTACCCGAAGGTGGCCACCGCGGTCCGCGGGCGGGGGCTGCTGGTGGGCATGGACCTGGTGCCGCCGGTGGGCGAGGTCATCGGGGCCTGCCGCGAGCGCGGCCTGCTCGTGCTGAGCGCGGGGGACAACACCTTGCGGCTCGCGCCGCCGCTGATCACGGACGAGGCCACCGTGCGGCGCGCGGTCGAGATCATCGACCAGG
>DATFUK010000499.1:0-6262 GCA_035260865.1 Candidatus Methylomirabilota bacterium
CTACGACGCGGCCGACCGCAGCGTCTCGGCCGAGCCGCTCAAGGAGCTGCTGAAGTACCTGCCCGGCAAGGTGGCCCAATGCCGGATCTTCGCGATGAGCCACGAGCACGATCAGCAGCTCGCCCGCGCCCTCAACGAGGCGCTCGGCGAGGACCGGCCCGCGCATCCCACCAACCTCTAACCCCAGCTCGAGCAAGGACAGCGTATGGAACAGTTTCGCGGCGTGGATTACTACGGGTTCGACGAGCTCCTGACCGAAGAGCAGCGGATGATGCGCGACGCGGTGCGCGACTGGGTGGAGGCGAAGTTCCTCCCGATCGTGAATCAGCACCACCGCGACGAGACCTTCCCCATGGAGTTGGCCCGGGACCTGGGGGAAATGGGGGTGTTCGGGGCCACGCTGAAGGGCTACGGCTGCGCCGGCCTCGACAACGTGGCCTACGGGCTCATCATGCAGGAGCTGGAGCGCGGGGATTCGGGCCTGCGGTCCTTCGCCTCGGTGCAGAGCGGCCTCGTCATGTACCCGATCTACAGCTACGGCTCCGACGCCCAGAAGGAGCGGTGGCTCCCGCGGCTGCAGGCCGGCGCCGCGCTGGGCTGCTTCGGCCTCACCGAGCCCGACCACGGCTCCGACCCGGGCGGAATGAAGACCCGCGCGCTCAAGAAGGGCAACGAGTACGTGCTCAACGGCACCAAGCTCTGGATCACCAACGGCTCGGCCGCCGAGGTCGCGGTGGTGTGGGCCAAGGGCGACGACGGTGAGATCGGGGGCTACCTGGTGGAGAAGGGCACCCCCGGCTACAGCACGATCGACATCCACGGGAAGTTCTCGATGCGGGCGTCCATCACCTCCGAGCTCGCCTTCGCGGACTGCCGCATCCCGCTGGAGAACAAGCTGCCCGGGGTGAAGGGGCTCAAGGGCCCGCTCTCCTGTCTCTCCCAGGCGCGCTACGGCATCGCGTGGGGCGCCATCGGCGCGGCGATGGCCTGCTACGACTGGGCGCTGCAGTACTCCCAGCAGCGCATCCAGTTCAACAAGCCGATCGGCTCGTTCCAGCTCGTGCAGCAGAAGCTGGTGTGGATGATCACCGAGATCACCAAGGCCCAGCTCCTCTGCCTTCGCCTCGGCCAGCTGAAGGACGCGGGGCGCGTGCGGGCGCAGCAGATCTCGATGGCCAAGATGAACAACGTGCAGATGGCGCTCGACGGCGCGCGCCTCGCGCGGGACATCCTGGGCGCGGCCGGCATCGTGGACGAGCACCCGATCATCCGGCACATGATGAATCTGGAGACGGTGAACACCTACGAGGGCACCCACGACATCCACACCCTGATCGTGGGCCGCGACATCACCGGCCTCGACGCCTTCGGGATCTGACGGCCCCTCTCGCCTGGTGTAGCATAGGGCCCTATGACTCCTGACTCGTCTGCCGCGGCCGTCGCCCTGCGCGCGCCGGCCGCTCCCGTCGCCCCCGCCGTCCGCGTCAAGCCGGACATCCGGCTGCTGAGCTTCCTGGCCCTGGGCCACATGGTCATCGACATCAACCAGGGCTCGTTCCCGGTCATCCTGCCGTTCCTCAAGGACGCGCTCAATCTCTCGTACGCGGCCACCGGCCTGATCGTCCTGGCCGCGAACATCACCTCGTCGCTGATCCAGCCGCTCTTCGGCTACCTGGCCGACAAGACCGCGCGGCGCTGGCTGCTGCCGATCTCGGTGCTGCTCTCCGCGGTGGGTCTGGGCTTCCTCGGCCTGGCGCCGTCCTACGGCGCGGTGCTGGCGCTGGTGGTGATCACCGGCTTCGGCGTGGCCGCCTACCATCCGGAAGGCTACCGCACCGCTACCGCGGTGGCGGGCGACCGCAAGGCCACCGGCGTCTCGATCTTCTCGACCGGCGGCAATATCGGGATCGCGCTGGGCCCGCCGCTGCTCACCGTGCTGCTCACCACCTACGGTCTGCCCGGCAGCCTCGGCATGCTGGTTCCCGGCCTGCTCGTGGCCGCGCTGCTCACCGCGGTGCTGCCCCGCCTGTCCGCGCCCGCGCCCACGGTGGCGCGGGATCGTGCGAGCGCGGCGGGCGCCCAGACCATGGTGGGCGCGATGAGCCTGCTGATCCTGGTGGTCGCGATCCGCTCGTGGACGCAGCTCGGGTTCACGACTTTCATGCCGTTCTACTGGAGGGACGTGCTGCAGGGTGACCCGCGGCTGGTCGGGACGCTCCTCGCGGTCTTCCTGGGCGCGGGCGTCATCGGCACCCTTGCGGCCGGGCCGGTGGCGGATCGGGTCGGCGTGCGGCGCTACGTGGTCAGCGTGTTCCTGCTCGCCACCCCGCTCGCGGTGGGCTTCCTGTTCGTGCGCAGCGGCGCGCTCGTGTTCGTCCTCCTGGCCCTGCTGGGCTTCGTGCTCGTCTCCACCTTCACGGTGTCGGTGGTCCTCGGCCAGGCCTACCTGCCCCGGAACCCGGGCATGGCCTCCGGGCTCATCGTCGGCTTCGCGATCGGCGCGGGCGGTATCGGCGCGAGCGCGCTCGGCTGGGTGGCCGATCACTGGGGGCTCACGGCGGCCCTCGGTATCTCCGCGGTCATGCCGCTGGCCGGATTCCTGGTCGCCCTGTTCCTCCCGGATCCCAAGACCGGTGGCATTGGATAAATTCCAGGACGGCGAGCAGGTCCTGCTGATCGACCAGCGCGGTCGGCGGCATCTGCTGCTGCTGCGCAAGGGCGACACCTACCACTCCGATCGGGGCTGGGTGACCCACGAGGCCATCATCGGGCACCCCGACGGCTCCTGGGTGCGCACCTCCAAGGGCACGCGCTATCTCGCGCTGCGGCCCACGCTCGCCGAGTATGTGCTCGACATGCCGCGCGGGGCGCAGGTGATCTACCCGAAGGACCTCGCGATGGTCATGTTCTGGGCCGACATCTTCCCGGGCGCCCGCGTGCTCGAGGCGGGCATGGGCTCGGGCGCGCTCACCCTCGCGCTGCTCCGCGCGGTGGGCCCGGAGGGCCGCGTGGTGAGCTACGAGCAGCGCGAGGACTTCTGCCGCCGCGCGCTGGCCAACATCCACTTGCGGATGGGCGAGGTCGGTAACCTGAACGTACGCATCCGCCCGGTGGAGGACGGGCTCCCCGAGGAGGAGCCGGTGGACCGCGCGGTCTTCGACCTGCCCGAGCCTTGGCGCCTCGTGGATCTGGTGGCGACCGTGCTCCGGCCCGGCGGGATCTTCCTCTCGTACCTGCCGACGATCATCCAGTCGCACACCCTCACCGAGACCCTCCGGCGCCACCGCGGCTACGCGCTCGTCGAGACGTTCGAGACGCTGCTGCGGCCGTGGAACATCGACGGCACGTCGGTGCGGCCGTTCCACCGGATGGTCGCGCACACCGGGTTCCTCACGGTGGCCCGCCGCGTGGTGCCGGAAGAGGGCGTGTCCCTCCCGCGAGTGGCGGACCCGGAAAGCGACTGATCGGTGCTCCAGCGCTGGTTCGAGCTGAGCCGGCGGCGCACCACGGTGGGCGGCGAGGTGCGCGGCGGCCTCACCACCTTCATGGTGATGGCCTACATCATCTTCGTCAATCCCGCGATCCTCTCGTTCGCGGGTATTCCGCCGCTCGCCGGGCAGGGACCGTCGTTCGCGGCCACCCAGGCGGTCACCTGTCTCGTGGCGGGTGTGATGACGATCGCGATGGGGCTCGCCACCAACTACCCGCTGGCGATCGCCTCCGGCATGGGGATCAACGCGATCGTCGCCTTCCAGCTCGTGGCCGCCCTCAAGCTGCCGTGGACGGCCGCGATGGGGGTCGTGCTGCTGGAGGGGCTCGCGATCACGGTGCTGGTGCTCACCGGATTTCGCGAGGCGATCATGCACGCGATCCCGGTGTCGCTGAAGCGTGCCATCGGCGTGGGGATCGGCCTGTTCATCCTCTTCATCGGGCTGGGCGCGGCGGGCATCGTGAAGCCGGGCCCGCCGGGCGTGCCGGTCACCCTGGGCGATCTGACCGCCACCCCGGTGGCGGTGGCGCTCTTCGGGCTGCTGCTGACGGTGTGGCTGACCGCGAGACGATCCAGCGGGGCGCTCCTCGTCGGTATCCTCGTGAGCACCGGCCTCGCCATCGCGGTGAACGCAGTCAGCGGAGGGCGCGCCTTCCCGATTCCCGGGCAGGCGGTGTGGCCGGCCGCGCTGGTCGCGATGCCCGACTTCTCGAGCCTGGGCGCCGGCTTCGACTTCTCGGTCTTCGTCCGGCTCGGGGTCATCACCGCGCTGGTCACGATCTTCTCGCTGATGCTCTCCGACTTCTTCGACACCATGGGCACCGTGATCGGGATCGGCGGGGAGGCGGGCTGGCTCACGCCCGACGGCCGCCTGCCGCGTCTCAATCGCGTCCTGCTCGTGGACTCGCTGGCCGCGGTGGCGGGGGGCGCCGCGGGCGCCTCCTCGGCCACCACCTACATCGAGTCGGCGGCGGGCGTCGCGGCGGGCGCCCGCACCGGGCTCGCCTCGGTGGTGACCGGCGCCTGCTTCCTGCTCGCGCTGTTCTTCGCGCCGCTCGCCGGGGTGGTGCCGGCCCAGGCCACCGCGCCGGCCCTCATCGTGGTCGGCTACCTGATGAGCCGCGTGGTGCGCGAGATCCCCTTCGACGACTTCGAGGAGGGGTTCCCGGCCCTGCTGACCTTGACCATGATGGCGTTCACCTACTCGATCACCAACGGCATCGGGGCCGGGTTCGTGAGCTACTGCTTCATCAAGCTCGTGCGCGGCCGCGGGCGCGAGGTGGCGCCGATGATGTACCTGACCGCGCTCGCCTTCGTGATCTACTTCGCCCTGCCCCTGATCCAGCGCCGGCTCCTCGGCTGAGGCCGGCCGGGACGCCCGGCGGGCTGTGGTAGGCTAAGGCCTTGACCGCGTTCACCAAAGAGTCCTCCAGGAGGTCGTGGCCGTGATCAGCGTGATGCGTGAATATGCCAGGAGCCTGAAGATCGTGCTCCTGATCGTCGTGGTGGTCTTCATCCTGACCTCGGGCGTGCTCTTCTACTGGGGCGGCGGACCCTCCGGCGGGGCCCGGGCCAACACGGTGGCGGTGGTCAACGGCGAGGAGATCCCGTTCGAGCGGTTCCGGCGCGCCCAGACCAACATGATCGCGGCCTACGAGCGGATGTCCCGCCAGCGCCTCACCCCCGAGCTCGCGGAGCGGCTCGGCCTCTCGCAGCAGGTGGTCAACGAGCTCGTCAACGAGGCGGTAGTGATCCAGGGCGCGGGCAAGGAAGGCGTGCTCGTGAGCGACAACGAGCTCCGGACCACCATCCAGCAGATCCGCGAGTTCCAGGAGGCCGGGCGATTCTCGCGCGACGAATACCTCAAGGTGCTGAAGCAGCTCCGGCTCGATCCGGGCGAGTTCGAGAACGAGGTCCGCCGCCAGCTCGTGCGCCGCAAGATGGAGATGCTGATCAAGCAGGGCGTGAAGGTGTCCGACGAGGAGGTCCAGCAGGCCTACCGCCAGCGGAACGAGCGCGTGCGCGCCGCGTGGGCCTACGCGGACGTGAAACCGGTGATGGCCGCGGTCAAGGTGGACGACGCGGACCTCGAGCCCTACGTCAAGGTGCACCAGGCGCAGTTCAGCCAGCCCGAGAAGCGGAAGCTGCAGTACGTGCTGGTGAACCCCAAGAAGCTCGCGGTCGCGGTGTCGGACGCGGAGGCGGAGGCCTTCTACAAGGAGCACGCCGCCGAGTTCGAGGAGCCGAAGCGCCTGCGGGTGGCCCACGTGCTCGTGCGGGTGCCCCCGGTGGGCGGCAGCGACGCGGAGAACGCGGCGAAGGCGAAGGTCGAGGACGTCATCAAGCGCGCGAAGGGCGGCGAGGACTTCGGCAAGCTCGCGCGCGAGCTCTCCGAGGACAAGGCGAGCGCGGTCCAGGGCGGTGACCTGGGCTTCGTGGGGCCGGGGGAGCTGGTGGCGCCCTTCGAGCAGGCCGCCTTCGCCCTGAAGAAGGGAGAGATCTCGGAACCCGTTCGTACCCCCTTCGGCTATCACGCGATCCGGGTGATCGACGTCAAGGAGGGCGGCAAGACTCCCCTCAAGGAGGTCGCCCCCAAGATCAAGGAGACGCTCGGCGCGCAGAAGAGCGAGCAGGCCGCGCAGACGCGGGCCGACGAGGTGCGGGCCATCCTGCTCTCCGCCAAGGACTTCCCCGCGGAGGCCAAGCGCCTCGGGCTCGAGGCCCAGGAGGTCACCTTCGGCCGGGGCGACGCGCTCGGCGAGGCGGGCCGCG
>DATFUK010000500.1:0-2086 GCA_035260865.1 Candidatus Methylomirabilota bacterium
CATCCGCTGCGAGAAGAGCAGCACCGCGGCCACCCGGTTCCCCCGCGCATAGGCCAGCGCGCTGGTCCGATCCTCCTGGACATAGCGTAGCGTGACATTCAGAAGATCCTGGCGTGATGCGGGAATCAACGTCCGGGACGCGGCCAGGAAGGGCTCGAGACCCTCCGCGGGCAGGAAGTACTCGTGGAGGATGTCGGTGCGCGACCGGTCGCGGCCGGCCAGGTTCGCCACCGGCTCGTTCAGGAGGCGGTTGCGCGACGCGATGCCCGAGGACGCGCGACGGGAGAGGGGCCTCGGCTTCACGGGCGCGATCCCGGCACGACTCCGGCCGGCAGCGACTCGACGTGGGCGCAGATGTCGCGCGGGCGCGTCAGCCAGACCCGGTCGCCGTGCCCGAGGATGTGCTGCAGGGCGCGGCGCAGGCGGCGGATGCGGTACGGGCGGCCGATCACGAAGGGATGCAGGGAGATCGGGCACACCAGCGGCTGCCCCGCCGACTGCGCCAGCATCTCGTCGAACTGGTCCACGATCATGTCCGCGAACTCGTCCGCGGTGTAGCGATACCAGACGATGCCGCGCGTGTCGTTGACCTCGATCGGGTACGGCACCGAGAGGATCCGGCCCTTGCGGGTGCGGAGCCAGATCGGCTGATCGTCCATGGTCCAGTCCATCACGTACCGGTAGCCGGCCTCCTGCAGCAGGTCCATGGTGACCGGGCTGTTGGAGAGCCATGGGCTCATCCAGCCGACCGGGCGCGCTCCCTCGTGGCGGGCGATCGTGGCGGTGGCCTCCTCGATCAACGCGCGCTCCTGGTCTTCCGGAAGATGCCCCTGCTCGTCCGAGTTGGTCAGCCCGTGGCCCAGGATCTCGTCGCCGCGGGCGCGCAGGCGCGCCGGGATATCGGGCGCGACGTCGTACACCGCGGCATTGAGCTGCGCCTCCGCCGGCAGCCCGAGCTCGTCGAGCAGCTCGAAGAGGCGCCAGATGCCCACCCGGTTGCCGTAGTCCCGCCAGCTGTAGACGGAGTGGCTCTGGGCCTGGTCCGGCGGCGCGATGGCCGCGCCCTTGCCGACCCCGAAGCCGAAGGCCTCGATGTTGAGCGCGATGTAAACCGCCAGCCGCCGGTTGCCCGGCCAGCTGTAGTCCGGTCGTGCGGTGATGCTCGAGTAGTCGTAGCGCCCGTGGGTCGGCAACATGTTGGTCTTGGCCCTCCCGGCCCGCTATCATACCGCCATGCCCATCGCTCACGCCGGCTCGCGCGCGCTGCTCGGTCTCACGCTCCTCGTCCTCACCCTCGCCGCTCCGATCGCCGCCGGCGCCCAGACCGGCAAGGCCACGCCGGGGGAGATGCGCCGGGCGCTCCACGTCACCCTCGCGTCCCGCTGGCTCGACCCGGCGGAGACGGAGGCGTTCAGCACGCCGTTCATGGTCATGTACGCACTGCACGACGCGATGGTGAAGCCGATGCGGGGCCGGCTCACCACGGGCGGATCCCCGGCTTCTCCTACTCGGCCCCGTTCGAGGACCTGAGGCTCAAGTGAGATGAAGCGCCAGAATATCCAGCCGGCGTCCCTCAGCACGCGAGTGGTCGGCGGCCACGTGCTCTACTCGCACGTGGTGGTCGTCGAGGGGAAGAAGACGATCTTCGTGTCGGGCCAGCTCGCCCGCGGCCCGAGCGGCGACGTGGTCGGGGCCGGCGACATGCGCGCGCAGCTGCGCCAGGTGGGCGAGAACATCAAGGCGGCGCTGGCGGCGGCCGGGGCCACCCTCGCCGACATCGTCAAGACCAACACCTACGTCACCGACATCGAGGAGTTCTTCAAGCACGTGGACGTGCGCGTGGAGTATTTCGGGGCGCTGCCGACCAGCACCACCGTGGAGGTGCGCAAGCTCGCACATCCGGACCTGGTGGTCGAGGTGGAGGCGATCGCAGTCATAGACTGACCCGGGGACTGACCCGGGGACTGACCCGGGGACTGACCCGGGCCGGCCTCTGTTGCGCCCGCGGCCCCGGGTGTATGCTCCCCGCCGTGGAGCGCGGCCGGTCCCGACCGCTCGGTGCCCTCGCCATCCTGGTCATGTGGGC
>DATFUK010000501.1:0-12598 GCA_035260865.1 Candidatus Methylomirabilota bacterium
CCCATCAGGAGCGATCCGAAGGGAGTCATGCCCGCGTTGGCGAGGGCGTAGAGGCCCATCACCCGCCCGCGGAGCGCGTCCGGCGTCTCGAGCTGGAGCGTGGTGTTGCAGCCCGTCGAGAACAGGATCTGGACGCAGCCGAGCGCGACGAGCAGCGCCGCCGCGGTCCCGAAGTGGCCGACCAGGGCGAGCGACGTGGTGCCCGCGCTCAGGATCGCCGCGGAGGCGGCCAGGGACCAGAGCGGGGGCCGGCCCCGTCGCAGCAGCGTCAACCCGATCCCCGCCATCACCGCGCCCGCGCCGAGCGACGACATGAGCAGCCCGAAACCGTGCGCGCCCTCGTGCAGCACGTCCTTCGCGACCAGCGGCACCACCACGTTGAAGTTGAGCACGAGCACGCTGACCACCACGAGCAGCGCGAGGGTGAAGGCGGTGGACGGCGTCCGCGCCGTGTAGGCGAGCGCGCCCCACACTCCCTCGCGGATGCCGAGCCGCCCGGCCGGGTCCGGGTTCCCGGGCGTGCGGGTGGCGAGGAGCGCGCCCAGCACCGCGACGAAGCTCAGCCCGTTGAGCAGGAACGCGGGCGCCACCCCGAACCGCGCGATGAGCAGGCCGGCGACCGCGGGCCCGACGATGCGGGCGCCGTTGAAGACCAGCGAGTTGAGCGCGACCGCATTGGGCAGGTCGGGACGGCCCACGAGATCCGTGATGTAGGACTGGCGCGCCGGGATGTCGATGGCGCGGCCGACGCCGTAGATCGCGGCCAGCACCGCGACGTGCCAGTACCGCACCTGTCCGCTCCAGACCAGCCCGGCCAGCACGAACGCCTGCGCCATCATCGCGGCCTGGGTCAGCAGGATGATGCGCCGCTTGGGGAAGCGGTCGCTCAGCGCGCCCCCGACCGGGGAGAGGAGCAGGATCGGCGTGAACTGGAGCGCGGTCACCAGCCCGAGCTGAAACGGCGACCCGGTGAGCTCGAGGACGAGCCACGCCTGCCCGACGCTCTGCATCCACGTCCCGATCAGGGAGACGAGCTGCCCGCTCCAGAAGAGCCGGAAGTCGCGGTGGCGGAGGGCGGCGAGGCGCGCCGGTCTCGATCCCGGCGCGATCAATGCAATCCCGTGCTCTCGCGCCGGAGATCATCGGACGCCCGCGCGGCCGCCAGCGCCGCCGCGCGATCCTGGAGTGACGGCGGGCCGAGCCGCTCCGACCAGGCCGCGAACCCCGGGCGCGGCCCGACCCACCGCAGCGCGTCCACGTCGGCGCTGATCGGCGCATCCGCGCGCAGGGTGGCGAGCGTCCGGAAGAGCCGGGCGCCCTCGCCCTCCTCGGCGAGCGTCGCGGCCAGGCGCGCGGCGCCGCGCACCGACACGTCCCAGTCGGCGGCCTGCCGCGGAATCTGCTCGAGATGGCGGTAGCGCGCGAGCACGGCCGCGGCGGACCGCGCCCCCCAGCCGGGCAGCCCGGGGAAGCCGTCGGCGCTGTCTCCCACGAGCGCGAGCCAGTCCGGGATGGACGCGGGCGGCACGCCGAACTTCTGCTGCACGCCCGCCTCGTCGCGCACCTCGCCCCGGCGCCGATCGAGCTGGACGATCCGGGCGCCCCGCACACACTGCGCCAGATCCTTGTCGGGCGTGCAAATGACGACCTGCTCCACCCGCGCGTCCGCCGCCGCGACCGACGCCGCCGCGGCCAGCGCGTCGTCGGCCTCGAACTCGACCATGGGCCAGACCACCACCCCCAGCGCGCCGAGCGCCTCCTCGAGCGGCCCGAACTGGGCGTAGAGCTCGGGGTCGATCCCCTCGCCCGTCTTGTAGCCCGGCCAGAGCGCGTTCCGGAACGACTCGATGACGTGATCGGTGGCCACGCCGAGATGCGTGGCGCCGCCCTCGAGCATGCCCAGGATCGACGCGACGACGCCCCGCACCGCCCGCAGCTCCGGCGGCGCGCTCCGATCGAAGACCGCGCCCGGCGAGAGGAAGTAGCGGAAGAGCTCGTAGGTGCCGTCGACCAGGTGCACGATCACAGCCAGAACGATACGACACGGCCGTGGCCGGACGCGGTAGAATCGCCGCCATGAAGATCCGCATCGGGGTGGGCTCCGCGGGCGCGACCGCCTCCACGGAGGCGATGGCCGAGCTGGTCGCCGGCCTCGACGAGTTCGGCTTCGATTCGCTCTGGCTCTCCGAGGTGCTGACCGGGCCGGTGATGGATCCGGTGGTGGGCCTCGCGTGGGCCGCCGCGAGCAACCCGCGGCTGAAGGTCGGGACCACCATGCTCCTGCCGGGGCGCAACGTCCTGCGGCTCGCCAAGCAGCTCGCGAGCCTCGACCGGCTGTCGCGCGGACGCCTGCTGGTGACGCTCGTGCCCGGGCTCACCTTCGCGCCGGAGCGCGAGGCCATCGGGGTCGAGCCCAAGCAGCGCGGCGCCTTCATCGACGAGGCTCTCCCGCTCCTGCGGCGCCTCTGGGCGGGCGAGACGGTCAGCCACGAAGGATCGGCCGGCATTCTCCGAGACGTCAAGCTCTCCCCCCTGCCCGTGCAGCAGCCGCTCGAGGTGTGGCTGGGGGGCACGGTGCCGGCCGCGCTCGAGCGCTGCGGCCGGCTATCGGATGGCTGGCTCCCGTCGCTGTGCACGCCCGAGGAAGCGGAGGCGGGACGGGTGGTGATCGAGGCCGCGGCGGCGCGCGCCGGCCGCTCGATCAGCGGGGAGCACTTCGGGATGAGCGTCGGCTACGCCACCGCGCCGATCGACCCGGCGACCGCGCGCGCGATGGCGGCGCGACGGCCCCGCTCGGTCGAGCTGACCCCGGTGGGGCTGCCCGCGCTGCGCAAGCTCCTCGAGCAGTTCATCGCGGTCGGCTTCTCGAAGTTCGTGGTGCGGCCGCTCGTCACGCCGAAATCGTGGCGCGCCGAGCTGGAAGCGCTGGCCGGTGCCGTCGGCGATCTGCAGACCTGAGCATGATCCGGGCGGTCGATATCAAGGCCGAGCTGGCCGGGCTTCCCGCCCTGAGCGGGCGCGGCACCCGCACTCCCGCCGACCAGGTGAAGGCCGCGTTCGCGGTGCTGGCTCCGTTCCGCGACGGCAGCATCTTCGCGGGCCGCTTCTCGGGGGAGACGCCGTGGGAGCGGCACGGCAAGGGGGACGAGCTCGTGCACGTCCTGGACGGCGCCGCGACGCTCACGATCATGACGGACGAGGGCCCCCGCGCGTTCGAGCTCCACGCGGGGATGCTGATCGTCGTCCCGCAAGGGCACTGGCACCGCTTCGAGGCGCCCGGCGGCGTCACGGTGCTGAGCGCGACGCCCCAGCCCACCGACCACACGGACGCCGCGGATCCCCGAGAGTCGCGCTAGGGCCTCATCCCCGGCCCAGGCGGGCGTAGCGGCCGGGCGTCATCCCGTAGGCGGACCGGAACATCCGGGTGAAGTGCGCCTGGTCGGCGAAGCCCGCGGCCAGCGCGACCTCGGCCAGCGGCGTCCCCTCGCGCAGTCCACTTCGTGCGACGTCGAGCCGGCGCATGAGGGAGTAGCGGTACGGACTGGTCCCGTAGCGGACCCGGAACTGGCGGGCGAGCTCGTAGCGGCTCAGGCCGCTGACCGCCTCGAGCTCGCTCGAGCGCACGATGGCGCACCGGCCGTCGAGGAACGCGCGGGCCCGGTCGAGCGCCGCCTGGTCGACGCGACGGGGCGCGGCGGCCGGCCGGACCTCGTCGCTCTCGATCAGGCCTTCGGCGAGGCGCAGGACGAGCGCGTCGAGCGCGAGCGGCTCGGGGGCGATACGGAACGCGGCCGCGACCGCGCGGGCCAGCGTCGGGTTCCGCGTCACCGGCTCGCGCGCGAACGGCAGGGACGCGGGGCCGCCCCGGATCGTCCGCACCGCCGCCGCGATGCGGGCCGGCTCGACGTAGACGATCCGGTAGCCGAACCCGGCCTCGTCGCCGGGACGCCCGTCGTGCGCCTCGTCCGGGTGGAGCACCACGACCTGGCCCGGCCGGCTGCGCTCGACGCGCCCGCGATAGTCGAACACCTGGACGCCGGCCTCGGTGACGCCGATCGCGTAGGTGTCGTGGCGATGCCGCGCGTAGGCGGGCCCGCCGAACCAGGCCCGGAGCAGCTCGACGCCTCCCACCGGGGCGCGGCCGCGCACCCAGTCGCCCGCGCCGCACGAACGTTCAAGACCCTCGCCGGCCGATCGGCCTACTCTCCGTGCCATGCCGCGAATCTACCCGCACCGTGGCGCCCGGCGCAAATGACCCTCGAGCAGGCCTTCGCCTTCTTCCTCTTCTCGGTCGCGGCCGCCGGCACGCCCGGCCCCAGCAACGCGCTGCTGACCGCGACCGGGGCGAACGTGGGCGTGCTCCGCGGTCTGCCCTGCCTGCTCGGGGTGAGCCTCGGCATGGGGGTGATGATGTTCGTCGTGGCCTTCGGCCTCGGCAGCGTGATCCTCCACCACCCCGCCGTGCTGGAGGGCGTCAAGTGGTGCGGCGCGGTGGTGCTGGTCTGGCTCGCCTGGAAGATCGCGACCTCGGGCCGCGCGGGCGCGCCGGAGCACCGCCCGCCGGTCGGGTTCCTCGGCGCGGCGGCCTTCCAGTGGATCAACCCGAAGTCCTGGCTGGTGTGCGCCAGCGCCGCCGCGACCTTCCTCCAGGACGGGGCGAGCAGCGCGCTGACCCAGTCCGCCGCCTTCGGAGTCACGTTCGTCCTCGCGTCGCTGCCGAGCTGCCTGCCCTGGCTCGCGTTCGGGGCCGTCCTGCAGCGCGTCCTGCGCGGCGAGCGCGCCCGGCGGATCTTCAACGTGACGATGGGCGCGCTCCTCGCCGCGTCCGTGCTCCTGATCTTCTGGTAGGATCGGCGGCAAAGGAGCCATGGGATGACGTCGAAGCTGGTGCTCTGCGGTGCGCTGGTCGTGCTGGGGGTGTTCATCGGACGGGCGACGATGGCGCACCCGCCGGAGGCGAAGGTCAGCGAGCAGGAGCTGCTCAACAACGAATCGGTGCGGATCGTCCTGATGACCTACCTGCCGGGCGCCGACTCGGACCTGCACCTGAACGAGGGCCCCGAGATCACCATCGTCCAGGAAGGCGAGCTGGCGCTGTACGCGCAGGGCAAGCGCGAGGCGCTGCGCCCCCGGACCGCGCACTGGCTGCCCGAGGCCTCGGCTCACCTGGCCCGCAACGAGGGGAAGCGCCCGGCGAAGTTCTGGTCCATCCTGCTCAAGAAGTGCGAGTGATCACCGCCTCCGACCCCTCGCGAGAGCGCTGGAACCGGCGCTGGGCCGGCGAGGAGCGGGTCCACGCCAGCACCGCCCCCAGCCGCTTCGTGGTCGACGAGGTCGCCGGCCTGCGCCCGGGCGCGGCGCTGGACCTCGCGTGCGGCGCGGGCCGGAACGCGGTCTGGCTCGCCGGGCAGGGGTGGCGTGTGACCGCGGTGGATTTCTCCGGGGTCGCGCTCCGGATGGCGCGCGGCCTGGAAGCCGAGCGCCGGGTCTCGGTCGAGTGGGTCGAGGCGGACGTGCTGGCCTCGACGCCGCCGGCGCGCGCGTACGACCTGGTTTGCGTCCTCTACCTGCAGCTGCCGGCCGGCGAGCGGCGGACCGCCCTGGCGCGCGCGGCGGACGCGGTGCGACCCGGCGGCACGCTCCTGGTCCTGGGCCACGACCTGCTGAACCTCACCGAGGGCTGGGGCGGCCCGACGCAGGCCGACGTCCTCTTCACACCGGACGACGTGGTCGCGGAGATCGGCGACCTCCGGATCGAGAAGGCCGAGCGCGTGCGCCGGACCGTCGACGACCCGGGCGCCGCGCGCGAAGCGATCGACGCCCTGGTCCGCGCGACCCGCGTGGCCTAGGCGGCGTCGGGGTTCAGTCGCGGATCACTGACGAGCGTCCAGTCGTCGACGCCATCGATGCTCGGCGTCGCGGCCGTGGTCGTGGTCAGGGTCCGCCCCTTGCTCGGCGAGAACCAGACGAACTCCTTCGAGCTCTGGCCGTTCACCCCGGCCGCCTCGATCTCGGGACCGCTGGTGCCGCTCTCGCGACGCTCCGCCTTCCGCGCCCGCTTCGCGTCCTGCTTGGCCTTGCGCTGATCTTCCTTGCGGCGGCGGTCGCCGCGGTACATCCCCGGCCTTTTTTGAGCCATCGCACTCCCTTCTGGTTGCCCCCACTCTACATGACCGCGGCATCGGCGGTGACACTTTGACGAGCTAAGAGATGAACCTCTAACCCCGCGTATTCGTTGGACGGCGCCGGATGCTCGTCGGTCGGCGGCGTGAGGGCCTCACGGTCGCGGGTCGTCGACGGCCTCGATCTTCGCGGCCCGACCCCGACCATGGCCTGCGACTCCATGTGCTCGATGTCGTTGACGCTCCCGGTGAGCGCGCGCTCGGTCGGCCGCAGCACCCGCCGCTCGATGTCTTCCGGGGAGATGCCGGTGAACGACCACACCACGCTGGCCACCCGGATATCCACGTCGGGGAAGATGTCGGTGGGCATGCGCGACATCGAGACGAAACCACGGACCACGATGAGGACGGCCACCACGACGAACGTATCGGGCCCGCGAAGCGCGAGCCTGACGATCCACATGCGGGTCATACGCAAGCCGGCGGCCCGATGCGTGACGAATCTACCGGCCGGCCAGTGCGGTAGAATACCGCCAGCAGCCCACAGGAGGCTTCGATGCCAGGAATGCCCGCGGCCCGGGTCAGCGACCTCACCACGCACGGCAGCCCGCTCTTTCCGGGGCCCGGGAGCCCGAACACCCTGATCGGCGCGCTCCCCGCGTGGCGCACCATCATCGATCAGCACGCCTGTCCGGCCGCGAGCATCAGCGGGGCCGACGGGGTGGGCTTCGTCATCATCGGGAGCATCAATGTGTTCATCAACGTGCAGATGGCCTGCCGGGTCCAGGACATCGTCGTCGAGGTGCCGGGGGCGGCCATGGGACCGGTGAATCCCATTGCCGTCGGCTGTCCCACCGTGATCATCGGCGAGACGCCCTGGGTGGGGACGCCGGCGGCCGGGGTGCCGATGGCAAGCTCGATGCCGTCGGCGAATGTCGGCAAGCTTCAGGCCGCGGTGCTCGCGGCCGCCAAGGCCCCCGCGCCCCCTTCCACGCCCCAGTCGATCGCACTGGAGGCCGCGGCCAAGGAGGGCACGCCGCTCGTGGAGCACTGCCCGTATGCCGATCACTGAGGCCCCGGCCGGCGAGCCGCCGCCGGCCAATGCCGTCCGCGCCGTCCTCGCCGACCTGTGCGGCCAGGACGACGGGCGCCTCTTCGCGCTGCTCGACGGCGCCCGCGTCCCGAACCTCTCGCTGATGCTGCGGGAGCTGGCCGTCCCCACCCTGGGTCTCTACCGGGTCGGCGCCGACGAGGCGCTCGGGCACGTGATGCCCTCGATCGCGCGCGTCTCGCTGCCCGGACCCCTTCCGCTCTGGCTCACCATCGGCGCCGAGATGCTCGAGAGCACGGTGTTCGTGGTCGCGACCGCCAGCCTCGAGGAGCTCCAGACCCACTTCCGCCGCCTGCTGCTCGTGCTGGACCCGCGGGGTGCGAGGAACTACCTGCGCTTCTACGACGCCTGCGTGCTCCCACCGCTGCTGGAGGGGTCCACCGAGGTCGAGCGCGCGCGGATCTTCGGTCCGGTCGAGGCGTTCTTCGTGCTCGCGGCGCGAGCGCCCGACGGCACCCCGACCTTCCGCGAGCTTCGGCGGCCGCCCGCCGCGGCTAGGGAGGTCCGGCCGCCGAGCGCCACCGATCCCTTTCGCCTCTCGGAGCGTCACGAGGCCGTCCTCGCGAAGGACGCGGTCGCTCGGTACGACGCGCGCTGTGTGCGCTGGCTCCGCGAGCGATTCCCGGCTCCGCTCCAGGCGCGCGCCGACGCCGACGTCGAGGGCATCGTGGTCCGCGCCCGGACGCTTGGCCCGACCCTCGGCCTCGAGGCCGGGCGCGACGTGACGACGCTGGCCGAAGCGCTCGTGCTCGGGTTCGGGGCCGAGGATGAGGCGGAGGTGCGCGGCGCCGTCGCACCGCAGCGCCGCACCGTGCTGGAGGGCATCCGCGACCGGCTGGCCAAGCGGTCGACCGAGCGGTGAGCCGGCCCGGCACCGAGGCGGCGCCCCCCGGCGGCGTCTGCCACAAGTGCACCGACGGCGCCCTGAAGGTGAAGGTCTATCTGCAGACCGTGTGCTGGGACACCGATCTCACCCTCGGGGTCCGTTCTCCGGACCGGCCGTTCAACGGCGTCGAGGTGAGCATCAGCGGGCCGACGAGCCTGCCGCCCAAGCCCACCGCCGGCAACGGCGAGGTGACCTTCAGCGGGCTCACGCCCGGAAGCTACAACGTGACCGTCCAGAAGACCGGCTTCACCGACGAGACGAGGACGATCCCCAACCCCCCGCCGGACATCACGGCCGACATGCTGACCGGTCCCCACGAGGTGACCGAGCGCGCCACCGCCGATGCCGTCCGCATCATGCGGCGCAATGGGCTCCGGTGCCACCGCAAGCACTCGGCCAAAACCGGGGGCGCTCCGGGCACGCGCCGGATCGTGCTCCCGATCCTCTGGCTCGGCAACGACGAGCCGTGGGTCATGATCCTGCGCGACACGCTCTGGCTGGCCGCCCTGATCACGATGGCGATCGCGCTCGGGACCGGTAACCTCGCGCTCGGCGCGTGGTGCGCGGCCTTCGCGGCGTACCTCACCACCGTGATCTTCGGCCAGGGCGCGGGGGTTCCGGTGATGACGGTGGCGTTCGCGGGCTATGTCGCGATGCTCGCGGTCTCCATCCTCGCGCTGACCATGGGATTCGGCCTCCCGAAGCCGAACCCGTTATGGCTCGGGGCCGCGTCGGCGATCTGGATCGGGTTCGGCTGGGCTCTCGCCCGCGGGCGGCGGCCCGAGTACTTCAACTCGAAGCCGCTCGAGATCATCATCGCGGGAATCCTCGGAACGGTGATGGCCCTCATGCTGTTCTTCATGGCGGGCGGCTCCCTCGGCAGCCCCCATGGGTTCTGGGCGACGGCCGGGGCGGTGATGGTGGTGGTGCTCATCGCGGCGGTCGGCTTCGCGTCGGGCGCGCTCGGCGGGCTCTTCTCGCACACCTTCACCAACGAAGGAAAGGTCGAGAACCCGCGCTGGCACACCCAGACGGACTACCTCCTGCCCTTCGTCGGCGAGCACTACTGCGTGCAGGGGCTCCGCGGCTTCATCAGCCACACCTTCGACCCGGGAGACCAGGAGTACGCCCAAGACTGGGAGTTCCCGCTGGGCACGCCGATCCTGGCCTCCAAGGAAGGGCACATCGTCTGGACGAAGGAGGACGAGGATGGTGCCAAGGGGATGAGCGTGCTCGGGCTGTTCCGGATCCTCGGCGACGGAAACGAGACGCCCAACGAGATCCACGTCGAGCACCGCGACGAGTCGGTCGCCGAGTACCTGCACCTGCGCAAGGGCGGGATCACCGAGATCAACTCCCTCATCCCGGCCGCCGTCAACGCGCAGCCGCTCCACGTCCACGCCGGCCACCAGATCGCGGCCGCCGGCAACGTCGGCATCAGCATGTTCTCCCACCTGCACTTCATGGTGAAGTACAAGCCCGGAACCGCGGCTGGAGGCGAGCGCAGCGCGCGACGACCGGTGAAGTTCCAGGACGGGGACACGGCCAGCCACGGCAACCGCTGCTTCAGCATGCGGAAGTACGCCTCGTCCAACGTCGACCGCGGCATGGCGGTGGCCCCCGACGACGACCCGCCCTTCAAGCCCGGCGGGGCGCCCACCGACGGCACCCCGCCGCCCTGAGGACCCGAGCGGCGGCCTACAGCCCCTCGAACAGCCCGGTCGACATGTAGCGCTCCGCGTTCGAGGGCGCGAAGCAGACGACGGTCTTGCCCTGGTTCTCCTTGCGCGCGGCCACCTGCAGCGCCGCGCTGATGATCGCCCCCGACGAGATCCCCACCGGGATGCCCTCCTGCCGGGCCACCTTGCGGGCGGTCGCGATCGCGTCCTCGTTGGTGATCTTGATGATCTCGTCGATGAGCTTGACGTCGAGAACCTCCGGCACGAATCCCGCTCCGATACCCTGGATCGCGTGCGGGCCCGCGGGCCCGCCGGATAGCACCGCGCTGTCCCTGGGCTCGACCGCGACGATCTTGAGCGCCGGCCGCCGCGGCTTGATCACCTCGCCGCACCCGGTCAGCGTGCCCCCGGTGCCGACCCCCGAAACCAGGAAGTCCACCTCGCCGCCGGTGTCGCTCCAGATCTCCTCCGCGGTGGTCCGGCGGTGAATGGCCGGGTTGGCCGGATTGCCGAACTGCCACGGCATCACCGAGTTCGGGATCTCCTTGAGGAGCTTCTGCGCCGCGTCGACCGCCCCCTGCACCCGCTGCTCCTTCGGGGTCAGCACCGTCTCCGCGCCGAGCAGGGCGAACATCTTGCGCCGCTCGATCGACATCGATTCGGGCATGGTCAGGATGCACCGGTAGCCACGCACCGCGCACATGAACGCGAGGCCGATGCCGGTATTGCCGGAGGTCGGCTCGATGATCACCGAGCCGGGACCGATCTTGCCCTCCGCCTCCAGCGCCTCGATCATCGAGACCCCGATGCGGTCCTTCACGCTGAGCACCGGGTTGAGATACTCGAGCTTCACGAGGACCCGGGCCACCGCGCCGGCCTCCTGGGCCACCCGGTTGAGCCGCACGAGCGGGGTGTTGCCGATGGTCTCGGCGATCGAGTCGTACACCCGCTTGCGTAGCGGGCCGTCGAGCTTGAGGGGTGGTTGCTTGGACGCCATGGGCAGCTCCTCCGCGGTAGAATTTGGATAGCCGCTGTTACTCTAGACGCGGATCGACACGATGTCGACCGACCCCGGAGGATTGTTTATGTGCCGAAACATCAAGACCCTGCACAACTTCACGCCGCCGGCCACGGACGAGGAGATCCGCGCGTCCGCCCTGCAGTTCGTCCGGAAGCTGAGCGGATTCACGCGGCCGTCCAGGGCCAACGAGCCCGCCTTCAACCGGGCGGTGGACCAGGTCACGCAGGTCGCGCGGGGGCTGCTGGATTCGCTCGTGACGAACGCCCCGCCCCGCGACCGGGACGTCGAGGCCTCGAAGGCCCGCGCCCGGGCCGCCGATCGCTTTCGCGCGTCATGACCGGGGAGCGGCCAGGGCGAGCTAGAGCGCCGCGTACACGCGATCGATGAGATCGCGGACGTGCTTGTGCTGCCAGCCCTCCCGGCCCTGGTTCATCGCGTATCCGAACGCGACGTGCGCGTCGGGGTCGGCGAATCCGAGCGAGCCCCCGGCCCCGAAGTGACCGAAGGCGCGCGGGTTCGGCCCCAGGGGCCGGGCCGGCATGGCGAGCTGGAATCCCAGCCCGAAGCGGGTCGACCGGTCCAGGACGAGATCCTCCCCGGATACCTGCTCGGCGATCGCCGCCTCGATGGTCGCGGGCGCGAGGATGTGGACGCCGTCCAGGTCGCCATCGGTCGCCAGCGCCGAGTAGAACCGGGCGATCGCGCGGGCGCTGCCGTGGCCATTCGTCGACGGGACCTCGGCGGCGCGCCACTCGCGCGTGTTGACGATCCCCTGCCCCGAGAGATCCGCCGGGTTTCGATAGGCGGCCGCGCGCATCCGCGAGAACCCCGTGAGGGTGGCCTGGTCGAGCTCGAGCCACGCCCGGCGCTCGGCCGCGTCCGGGCCGGGGAGAGCGGGGATGACGTCGGCACAGCGCGGATCGAGCTCGGGCCCGAACCCGATGAAGAAGTCCACGCCGGCCGGCCGCCCGATCTCGTCGCGCAGGTAGACGCCGGGCTTCCTGCCGGTAACCCTCCGGATCACCTCGCCGACGAGAAACCCGTACGTGTTGACGTGGTACCCGTGCCCGTCGCCCGGATTCCACCAGGGCTCCTGCGCGGCGAGCGCCTCGATCATGACCTCCCAGTGCAACACCGCGCCGGGCGGCAGCTCGCGGAACACCGCGGGCAATCCCGCCTGGTGGGTCAACAGGTGGCGAACGGAGACCCGATCCTTCCCGCCCTGTCCGAACTCGGGCCAGTAGCGTGAGACGGGCGCGTCGAGGTCGAGCGAGCCATCTTCCACGAGCCGGAGCGCGCAGACCGCGGTGACGGCCTTCCCCACCGAGTAGAGGTTGACGATCGTGCTCTCGTCCCAGGGCCGGGTCCTGGCCGCATCCCGGTGGCCGGCCCACAGGTCGACGACCGACTCCTGGCCCACGTAGACGGAGAGCGCGGCGCCCACTTCGCGGCCGGCATCGATGCTGTCGGCGAGGGCCCGGCGCAGTGACTCGAACGCGGGGGCACACCGTCCCCGGACTTCGGCTCCACTCATGCTCCCGGCATTCTAGCCCCGCGGCCTCGTTGCGTCGCCCGGCTCCTCGGATGATACTGCCCGCGGCCGGCCGGGGCCCATCCGTCGGGACCGGGCTCCGGCCAAGGAGCGTTCCAACGTGAACCCCATCAAGGAGCCCCCATGACCGCGGAGATCGTGACCTACACCGTCGACGGCCGCATCGGCATCGTGACGATCAACCGTCCCGACAAGCTCAACGCGATCAGCCTCGAGCTCAAGCACGC
>DATFUK010000502.1:0-3796 GCA_035260865.1 Candidatus Methylomirabilota bacterium
AGCACCGCCATCTCGAACACGATGGCGAAGCGGTCCGCCCGCTTGATCTTCTTGAAGCCCTCGCCCGCCGACTCGCCGCTCAGGTAGAGCAGCAGCGAGATCGCGGCCATGCCGGTGGACGCGCCGGAGGCCAGGAACAGCGCCCCCATGAGGCGGGCGTCGCTCCAGAAGGGCAGCGCGGTGGCGCTCAGCAGCACGCCGGTGTAGCTCGCGAGGAAGCAGCCGAAGATGATACCCACCAGGCTGATCTTCCGTCGCAGGCCGGCGCGGCTCTCGTCCGCGGAGAGCGACAGCGCCGAGGACACGAACGCGAAGGCGCCGAAGACTCCCAGCATCCAGGCCCCGATGGACATCGGATCCCAGAACTTGAAGGCCTTCATCATGTTGAGGAAGCGGCTCGGGGTGCCCAGGTCGAGGATCAGCAGCATGCCGCAGACCCCGATCATGAGTAACGAGAGGATGTAGCCGGTGCGCACGACCCCGCGGTCGCGGGAGCTCCCGAAGTTGTCCGCGATGGCCGCGGTGAAGTAGGCGCCGCCCGCGATACCGCCCAGGAAGAAGTACCAGACGATCAGCAAGTGCCAGTCGGGACTCTTAAGCATGGTCGTCCCCCTTCCCGCCCCGCTCGCGGAAGGCCACCACCGCGCCCACCCCGACGAGCAGGGCCGAGCCCACCGCCAGCACCGAGTCCACCAGGACGTTGCGCTGCGGCAGCAGCGGCTTCTCCGGGAGGTTGTAGGTGGACGGCCGGTCCAGGAGCAGGAAGAAGGCGTTCAGCCCGCCGAGCGGGCCCTTGCCGTCGACGCCGTAGAGCTGCGCGCCGCTGTACCCCATCTCCTTGAGCTTGGCCACGCGCTTCTCGGCCTTGGCGGCCAGCTCGTCGCGGAAGCCGAACTGGATGGACTCGGTGGGACAGGTCTTGGCGCACGCCGGCCCGAGCCCGTTGTGGATGCGGTCGTTACAGAAGGTGCACTTGTTGGCGCGGCCGGTGTCGTGGTTGAACGACACCACCCCGAACGGGCACGAGCTGACGCAGTACCGGCAGCCGTTGCACACGTCCTGGTTGATGTTGACCGTGCCGAACTCGGTGCGGTAAATCGCGCCGGTGGGGCAGGCGTCGAGGCAGCCCGCCTGGGCGCAGTGCTTGCAGACGTCCGACATCAGGAGCCACTGCAGCTCCCCGTTCGCCTGGGGCTTCTCGATGAAGCGCACGAGGCGGTAGGTCTTGTCGGTGAAGTGGGCGTGGTTCTGGTAGGAGCCGGTCCACTCGGGCTCCTCCATCGGCAGCTCGTTCCACTGCTTGCACGCGACCTGGCAGGCCCGGCAGCCGATGCAGAGCGACGTGTCCGTGAACATCGCGAGGGTGCGCGCCATGGCTACACCTCCCCCTTCTTCACGTTGCAGAGGAAGGCCTTGGTCTCCTGGATGTAGACCGTGGGGTCTCCCACCGTGGAGGAGAGATCGTTGGTGATGTCGCCCTTGGAGATGCCGTTGTAGCCCCAGTGCCAGGGCACGCCGATCTGGTGGGTCTTCTTGCCGTCGATCATGAAGGGCTTGAGCCGGTGGGTGACCATCGCGGTCACGTGGATCTTGCCTCGGGGGGTCGTGACGGTCACGCGCTCGCCGTTGGCGATCCCGAGCTCGCCGGCCAGCTCGTGGCTGATCTCCGCGAAGTGGGAGTGGAACAGCTCGGCGAGCATCGGCAGATAGCGCGACATGACCCCCGAGAGATGGTGCTCGGTGAGGCGATACGTGGTGATGACGTAGGGATAGTCGGGAGAGCCCACCGGAGCCAGGTCGTTCTTCTGGTCCGGCACCGTCCAGATCTTGGCCACCGGGTTCATCTGCTGCTTGGACAGGAGATTCTTGGTCGGCGACTCCACCGGCTCGTAGTGCTCCGGGAACGGGCCGTCGTTGAGCGGGCCGAAGAAGGCACCGACCAGGTCCGCCCGCATGATGAACGGCTTGTCACCGTTCTTGGCGTCGGGGGCGAGGAACGCGTTGAAGTCGGGAACGTCGAGCCCGACCCACTTGCCCTTCTTCTCCGGCTCTTGCCCGGGCGCCTCCGGGTCCCACCAGATGAGCTTCTTCTTCTCGCTCCACGGCTTGCCGGCCAGGTCCGCGGAGGCGCGGTTGTAGAGAATGCGCCGGTTGGCCGGCCACGCGAAGCCCCAGCCGTGCGCCAGGTAGTCCTTGTCGTCGGCGGGCTTGCGCAGGTTGGCCTTGTTGACGAGCTTGCCGTCGGCGCCCTCGACGGTGACCCCGGTGTAGATCCAGCAGCCGCCCGCGGTCTTGCCGTCGTCGGTCATGTGGGCGAAGGTGTTCAGCGCCTGGCCCTTCTTGTAGACGACCTTGCCGTCCTTGTCGGTGATCTCCTGGGTCGCGTACCCGTTGACCTCCTTGAGGACCAGCTCCATGTTCGGCTCTTTGGGGTTGTCCCCGTACACGAAGCTGGCCGCGAGGAAGCCCCGGTCACGCTCCTTCTTCGAGCCGGCGTACAGCTTCTGCAGCCGCTTGGCCAGGCTCACGAAGAACTCCGCGTCCGACGTCACGTCGCCGGGCGGGTTCACCGCCTTCTCGTGCCACTGGATCAGGCGCATCGTGTTGGTCAGCGAGCCGTCCTTCTCCGCGGCGGGCGCGGCGGGCAGGAAGAACACCTCGGTCTTGACGTCCTTCGCCGCGACCCCGGGCGCCGTCCAGAACTCGGCGGTCTCGGTGAGGAAGATGTCCTTGACGACGAGCCACTCGAGCTTGCCGAGGGCCGCCCGCGCCAGCTTGGCGTTGGGTCCTCCCACCGCGGGGTTCTGTCCGTCGGCGAGGAACCCCTTGATGGAGCCCTTGTACATGTCCACGAAGATGTGCTGATGGCTGTAGGCGTCCGCGGAGGCCCGCTTGGGCAGCCACTGGTAGCCGTACTCGTTCTCGGCGGTAGCGGCGTCACCGTAGAAGGCCTTCATCAGGCTGACCATGAACTTCGGCAGGTTGACCCAGAAGCCGCCCTTGGGCGTGACCTTCTCGAGGTACGTCTTGAGATCGGGGTGGAGGTCCCGCAGGGGCATCGGCAGGTAACCGGGCAGCTCGTGATAGAGCAGCTCGAGGTCGGTCGCGCCCTGCACGTTGGCGTGACCGCGAAGGGCCACGACCCCGCCCCCCGGGCGCCCGATGTTGCCGAGCAGGATCTGCAGCATGCAGAGCGCCCGGATGTTCTGGACGCCGTTGGTGTGCTGGGTCAGGTTCAGCGCGTAGGTGATCGCCCCGGTCTTCTCGCGCCCGCTATTCTCGCAGTAGAGCTTGGCGACCTGGACGAACTTCTCCTTGGGGATGCCGCACACCCGCTCCACCATCTCGGGGGTGTAGCGGCTGTAGTGCCGCTTCATCAGCTGGAACACGCAATTCGGATCCCGCAGCGTGAGGTCCCGCTTGGGATTGCCCTCGCCGTCGAGCTGGTACTTCCACGAATCGCGCTTGTAGGTCTCCGCGAGGTGGGGATCCACCCCGCCCTTGCCGGTCGACTCCAGCCCGGTGAAGAGGCCGCCCCCGTCGGTCGCGGTCTTGAACGCGGGATCGATCAAGAAGGGGGCGTTGGTGTAGGGGACGACGTAGTCCTTGAAGTAGAGGTTGTTGACGATCGCGTAGGAGATCAGCCCGCCGAAGAAGGCGATGTTGGTGCCCGACCGCAGGGGCACGTGGATGTCGGCCACCGCGCTGGTGCGGGTGAAGCGGGGGTCCACGTGGATGAACTTGGCCCCGCGCTCCTTGGCCTTCATGACCCACTGGAACCCGACCGGGTGATTCT
>DATFUK010000503.1:0-2320 GCA_035260865.1 Candidatus Methylomirabilota bacterium
CTCGAGCCCCGCGACCTGCAGCTCGTAGGGGCCCGGGGTCGCGGAGACGTAGAGGGTCTGGGGGACGAGGCGGACGAACTCGGCGAAGGTGAGCGGCCGGTTGTCGAAGGCCGAGGGCAGCCGGAAGCCGTACTCGACCAGCGCCTCCTTGCGCGAGCGGTCGCCCGGGTACATGCCGCGGAGCTGGGGCGCGGTCACGTGCGACTCGTCGAGGATCACCAGCGCGTCCTTGGGGAGGTAGTCCATCAGGGTCGGCGGGTTCTGCCCCGGCTTGCGGCCGGAGAGGTGCCGCGAGTAGTTCTCGACCCCGTGGCAGTAGCCGAGCTCGCGGAGCATCTCCATGTCGAACAGGGTGCGCTGCTCGAGGCGCTGCGCCTCCAGCAGCCGGCCGCGGGCCTTGAGGAAGCCGAGCCGCTCGCGCAGCTCGTCCATGATGCCCTCGATCGCGCGCTCGAGCTGGGCGGCCGGGGTCACGTAGTGGCTCGCCGGGTAGATCCGCGCGTCCCCCACCGTGCCGGTGGTGACCCCGCGGAGGGGATCGATGGTCATGAGCCGCTCGACGCTGTCGCCCCAGAACTCCACCCGCAGCGCCTCCGACTCCGCGGCGGCCGGGAACACCTCCACCACGTCGCCCCGCACCCGGAAGGTGCCGCGGCGGAAATCGTAGTCGTTGCGCTCGTACTGCACCGCCACCAGGGCCCGGATCAGAGCGTCCCGGTCCATGGTCTGCCCCGGCCGCAGGGACACGTGCATGCCGTGGTAGGTCTCGGGCTCGCCGATGCCGTAGATGCAGGACACCGAGGCGACCACCACCAC
This sequence comes from Candidatus Methylomirabilota bacterium, assembly GCA_035260865.1. GTDB lineage: Bacteria > Methylomirabilota > Methylomirabilia > Rokubacteriales > CSP1-6 > CAMLFJ01. The sequence goes on from DATFUK010000503.1 coordinate 817, forward strand.
GTCGCGGCGCTCGAAGAGCGACGTGGTCGCCGAGTGCCGCATGCGGTCGATCTCGTCGTTCACCAGCGCGTCCTTCTCGATGTAGGTGTCCGACTGTGGGATGTAGGCCTCCGGCTGGTAGTAGTCGTAGTAGGACACGAAGTACTCGACCGCGTTCTCCGGGAAGAACGCCTTGAACTCGCTGTAGAGCTGGGCGGCCAGCGTCTTGTTGGGCGAGATCACCAGCGCGGGCCGGCTGAGCTGCGTGATCACGTTGGCGAGGGTGAAGGTCTTGCCGCTGCCGGTCACCCCGAGCAGCACGGTGTGCGGGCTCCCCGCCCCGACCACCGAGACCAGGCGCTCGATCGCCTGCGGCTGGTCTCCGGACGGGCTGAACTCCGAGGAGAGCTTGAACGACGGCGTGGACAACTGGCTGCTCAGGGGACGGCTCAGGACGTCGAGGGCACCGCCACCAGGTACTTCCGCCACGAGTCGAGGAACGAGGTCGCGTGCGGATGCCGGAGCAGGTGCACCGAGAAGAGGAACTGCGGGTGCACCGGCTCCCGGATCAGCCGCAGCCGGGCCTCCTCCAGCAGGCGGTTGCCCTTGAGCAGGTTGCAGCGCAGGCAGGCGGCGACCACGTTGGTCCAGGTGGTCTGGCCTCCGCGCGAGCGCGGGACCACGTGATCCACCGTGAGCTTCTCCCCGCGTCGCGAGCAGTACTGGCAGGTGTAGCCGTCCCGCCGCAGGATGTTCTTCTTGTTGAAGGCCACCCGTTCCAGGAACGGCTTGCGGATGTAGGCCCCGAGGCGGATGACCGCGGGGAGGTGAAAGCTCCGCGAGGGGGAGCGGATCACGCGGGGCGAGGCCTCGACGCTCTCGGCCTTGCCCGCCAGCAGCAGGGTGATGGCCCGCTTCGCGTTGGTGAAATGCAGCGGCTCGTAGGTGTAGTTCAGCACCAGCACCGCGATTTCATCCATATACCTCGAAAGGATAAGCGGGGCGTCGGGAGGTGTCAACTCGCGGCGGCTACACCAGGAGGCGCCAGATCATCGGCCCGAAGCCGGCCAGCAGCACCAGCAGGATCAACGAGGCGTCGGTCGAGCGGGTGAACAGGGCGATCAGCAGGCAGACCAGCGCGAAGCACGCCAGGTAGAATCGAACCTCACGCCGGTCGAGCCAGCCCCCCTTGCCGACGAGGTGCGGGGCCCGGTTGATGACGTAGATCGGCGAATAGACGAGGAAGAAGAGCACCACCAGCAGGGAGAAGCCCCAGATCCCGAGCAGGCCGAACACCACTCCCCGCAGCATCCAGTCCCAGAGCGTCAGCGTCGAGTCTTCCTTGAGCGCCAGCGCCCGCGGCATCTGATCCTGATGCCAGTAGAAGTAGAGCATGGCGACCGAGAACGCGGCCAGCACCGTCTCGAGCCAGCGCCGGACGATCACCCGGGGGATGAGGCTCATCCCGGCTAGGACACCACATCAGCGGTCGGAGTGTCAATGAATGCGGCGCGGCGGGGCGATC
>DATFUK010000504.1:0-12460 GCA_035260865.1 Candidatus Methylomirabilota bacterium
CGGCCAGCCGGTCGGCGAGGGCGCGTGCGTCGAGGATGGCCTGGGCCCCGCCGTTGGAGCCGCGGGGGTACATGGGGTGCGCGGCGTCGCCGAGCAGGGTGACGCGGCCGAAGGTCCAGCGATCGATCGGGTCCCGGTCCACCATCGGGTATTCGAAGATGACGTCCGAGCGGCGCAGCAGGTCGGGGATGTCGAGCCAGTCGAACGTCCAGCCCGCGAACATGGGGAGGAAGTCCTCCAGGCGGCCCGGCTTGTTCCAGTCGTTGCGGTCGTAGCCGGGCTGCGCGACCTGGACGGTCCAGTTGATGAGCTGCCGGCCCTGGCCGTCCACGTCGTCGATGATCGGGTAGATCACGAGATTGCCGCGCTGGATCGAGCCGACGCGCACGTAGCTGCGGCCGGTCAGGAACGGCTTCGCGCGCGTGACCCCGCGCCACGTGTTGATGTCGCCGAAGCGGAGCTCCTCACCCGGGTAGAATTGCCGGCGAATGACCGAGTTCACCCCGTCGCAGGCGATGACGAGCTCGGTGCTGACGGACGCGCGCGGGGCGCCGGTCGCGGTCGAGCGGAAGTGCAGGGCCACGCGCCGGTCGGTCTGCTCGAGCCCCACGCACTGGTGATCGGTGAGGAGACTGGCCGTGCCGAGCCGCTCGATCGCGGCGCGCCACAGGGTGAGATGCACCCGGCCGCGATGGATCCCGACCTCGGGGACCGGGTAGCCGGCGGTCCGGCCGCGCGGCTCCGAATAGATGAGCTGGCCGAAGCGGTTGAAGAAGCAGCTCTCGCGGTTCTCGATGCCCTGGGCGGCCAGCGTCTCCCCGAGCCCGAGCGCGGTCAGCTCGCGCATACCGTGGGGCAGCAGCGTGATACCGACGCCCAGCTCCCGCACCTCGGGCGCGCTCTCGTACACGCGGCAGGCGATGCCGCGCTGATGCAGGGCGAGCGCGAGGGTGAGCCCGCCGATGCCGCCGCCGACGATCGCGATGTCCATGGGTCCGATCCGCTCCCGGGTGGCGGAGTGTAGCCTGCGCGGGCGGGAGCGGCAACGGCCGTGCGGCGGCCTCAGCCTTCGAGCAGGACGGGAGGCAGCGCGCTCTCGATGGCCCGCACCATCACGGGCAGGTCCATGCTCGGCTCCTCGAGGTTGTGCGCGCTCACCATCGAGGGCAGGAACGGCAGGTGGATGAAGCCGGCGGGCGTCGAGCGCCCGCGCCGCGCGAGGGCGTGGAGGGTCGTGTAGGAGATGTCGTTGCACAGAAAGGTGCCGGCGGTGTTCGAGATCGCCGCCGGGATGCCCTCGGCGGTCAGCGCGGCCAGCATGTCGCGCAGCGGCAGCGTGCTGAAGTAGGCCGCGGGCCCGCCCTCCACGCACGCCACGTCGCGCAGCACCTGCCCGTGCGCGTCCGGCCGCGAGTAGTCCATCACGTTGACCGCCACGCGCTCGAGCGAGACACGCGCCCGCCCGCCCGCGAGGCCGAGATGCACCACCGCGACCAGCCCCGGCGCCTCCAGCCGCGGCGCCACCACCGCGCGCGCCGCCTCGTGCTGCACCGGCAGGATCACGCTGCGCACCACGCAGTCGCCGATCACGCGGCCGTCGAGCTGCTTGGCCACTTCGCCGGACGGGTTGACGCTGTCGCCGTCGAAGGGGTCGAAGCCGGTGAGCAGGATGTGGCGCGGGTCGGCGGTCACGCGGGCTGCACTCCCTTGCGGTGGCGCTGGGCGAGGGCCTGGTAGCCGGCCGGGTTCATCTGCACCCAGCGCTCGGCCGCGGTCCCCGCGAGCGGGCCCTTCACCTTGCAGGGCGCGCCCATCGCCAACACGCCATCGGGGATCTCGGTGCCGGGCGTGACCAGGGAGCCGGCGGCCACCATCGCCCGCACCCCGATCTTGACCCCGTCCAGGAGTGTGGAGGAATTGCCGACCAGGGCCTCCTCGCCGACGGTGGCGGCGTGCACGAGGCAGAGATGCCCGACGGTGGCGCCGGGGCCGATCTCGACGCCGCCGGCCGGGGTGACGTGGATCACCGCGCAGTCCTGCACGTTGGCGCCCTTGCGGATCACGATCGGATTGAAGTCGGCCCGGAGGACGGTGTTGTACCAGACCGAGGCGTTCTCCTCCACGGTGACGTCGCCGATCAGGTTGGCGGTGGGCGCGATGAACGCGGTGGGGTGCACGCGCGGGGACTTGCCTTCGAACGAGAAGAGCGGCATCCGCGGCTCCTTGACGACGAGGGGATGGCAGCGCGGACGATATTGCGCCCCTCGCCTGGACAAGGCAAGGGGGCGGGGTGTAGCCTCCGATCCATGGCCGCGCCGAAGATCGCCGCCGTCGCGACCGCGACTCCCCCCTGGCGCTACGATCAGGCCACCGTCCTCCGCATGTCGGGCTACGACGATCCGCGCCGCATGGGCTTCTTCAACAATAGCCTGATCGAGACCCGCCACCTCTACCTGGACCCGGAGACGTTCACCCCCAACGAGGACGTGGACCAGCTCAACGAGCGCTGGCGGCGCGGGGCCATCGAGGTCGGCGCCAGCGCGGTGGCGCGGGCGATCGAGCGGGCGGGCTGGCGGCGGGACGACGTGGACTTTCTCGCCACCACCACCTGCACCGGGCGCGTGTGCCCGAGCCTGGACTCGCAGATCATCAACGCGCTCGGGCTCAAGTCGACCATCCAGCGCGTGCACGTGGGCGACACCGGCTGCGCGAGCGCGATGGTGGCGATGCAGCAGGTGTCCAACCACCTGCGCGCGTTCCCGGATCACCGCGCGGTGATGGTGGCGGTGGAGATCTGCTCGGCGGCCTACTTCCTCGACGACCGGCTCGAGAGCGCGGTGGCGCACGCCATCTTCGCCGACGGGGCGGGGGCGATCGCCCTGAGCTCGGACGGGCCGGGGCCGGAGGTCGTCGAGCACCGGACGAAGTTCCGCTCCGAGCATCTCGGCGCGATGGGCTTCGAGTACCCGGGCGGGCGGCCGCGGGTGGTCCTGTCCAAGGACGTGCGGCGCATCGGCGCGGGCATGATGAAGGAGATGGCCGACCTGCTGCTCGAGTCGCACGGCCTCAAGAAGGAAGAGATCGCGCACTTCGTGCTGCACTCGGCGGGCCGGCGGGTGATCGAGCAGGTGGGCAAGCTGATGGAGCTCGACGAGACCCGGCTCACGCACTCGCGCAACGTGCTCCAGCAGTACGGGAACATGTCCTCCGCCACCGTGGTCTTCGTGCTCGACGACCTCCTGCGCTCGCGCGAGCCCGCGCCGGGGGACTGGGGCCTCATGATCGCGCTCGGGCCGGGATTCGCGGCCGAGGGCGCGCTGCTCCGCTGGTAGCATGCCGTTCTTCCCGCCGCTGGCCCGCGCCGCGGGCGTGCTCGAGATCATCGACGGGCCGCCCGTCCCCTTCAAGGACATGGCGTGCTGCATGATGGACATCTCGCGGGTCAACGCGCTGTTCGGCGGCCGCATGGTCACGATGGTCCACGTCAAGCACCTGCTCGCCGCGCTCCCGGCCGACCGGCTCATCACCGTGCTCGACGTCGGCACCGGGGCGGGGGACATCCCGCGCGAGCTGGTGCGCTGGGCGCGGCGCCAGGGGCGGCGCATCCGCATCTTCGCGCTGGACCGCGACGCGGCCACGCTCCAGATCGCGGCGCGGCTGGTCCGAGACTACCCGGAGATCACCTTCCTCCGCGGCGACGCGCTCTGCCTGCCGATTCGCGCGGGCGGGGTGGATCTCACGATGTCGGCGATGACGCTCCACCACCTCGAGCCGGACGCGGGCGTGCGGTACCTGGCCGAGATGGATCGGGCCGCGCGCGTGGGCTTCGTGGTCAACGACCTGGTACGGAGCCGTCTCGCGCACTGGGTGGTATGGGTGATCACGCGCTTCATCACCCGCGGGGCCATCTCGCGCCACGACGGGCCGCTGTCGGTGCGGCGGTCGTACACCCCGCGCGAGGTGAGCGGGCTCTGCGAGCAGGCCGGGCTCGTGGGCGTGGACGTGGTGCACTACCGGCCGTACTTCCGCTTCTGCGCGGTGCGGGCCAAGTCGTGACGCGCGGGTCGTGATCCCCGGGCCATGATGCTCAGCTCATGACGGATATCGTCGTCGTCGGCGGCGGTCCCGCGGGCAGCGCGGCCGCGATCCTGCTGGCCGAGCGCGGGTGGTCGGTCACCCTGCTCGACAAGGCCGCGTTCCCGCGCCCGAAGATCTGCGGGGAGTACCTCTCGCCCGAGGCCGCGCGCGTGCTCGATCGCCTGGGCGTGTTGAAGGCGGTGGACACGGCCGGCGCGCAGCCGCTCCACGGCATGCGCATCGTGGCGCCCGACGGCACCGTGCTCGACGGCGCGTATCCGACCAGCGGCCGGTGGCGCGGCTACCGCGACCACGCGCTCGCGATCCGGCGCGAGGTCTTCGATCGCATCCTGCTGGAGCGGGCGCGGGCGCTGCCGGTGGACGTGCGCGAGCGGCATCGCGTGACGGGGCTGATCGTGGAGGGCGGCCTCGTGCGGGGCGTGAAGGCGGAGGACGCCGAGGGCGCGCCGGTGGAGCTGCGCAGCCGGCTGGTGGTGGGGGCCGACGGCCGCGCCTCCGTGGTGGCCCGCGCGCTCGGGCTCGTGCGGTCGCACCGACGGCGGCGGCTGGCCCTCATCCAGCACGTCAGCGGCATCGAGGGGTTGCACGACCGCGGCGAGATCTACGTGGACCCGCCCGACTACTCCATCCTGAACCCGGTCGCGCCGGGCATCGTCAACGTGAGCCTGGTGGTGCCGCTGGCGCACGCGAAGCCGTACAGCGCCCGACTCGAGACCTTCATGGAGGCGCGGCTGCGGCAGCTCCGCCACGTGCCGGCGCGGCTGGCCGGCATGAAGGCCGAGGGGCCGGTGATGGCGATGGGGCCGCTGGCGTATCGAGTGGGAGAGCCGCGCGTGGGCGGCGTGCTGCTCGCGGGGGACGCGGCGGGCTTCTACGATCCGTTCACCGGCGAGGGGCTCTACACCGCGCTGCGCTCCGCCGAGCTGCTGGCGGAAGCGGCGCACCCGGCGCTCACCGCGGGCGACGTGTCGGCGGCCGCGCTCGCGCCTTACGCGCGGGCCCGGCGCGCCGCGTTCGCGGACAAGGCGCGCGTCACGCAGGCGCTGCAGCTCGTCATCGCGCACCGCCGCCTCGCCAACGCCGCCGCGCGCTTCCTCCAGCGCCGCCCCGCGCTGCTCGCCACCCTCATGGGCATCATCGGCGATTTCATCCCGCCCCGCGCCGTCTGGGGTCAGGTCTTACATTCCGACATCGCGCGCGATTGAGCGCGACCGAAATGTCGGAATGCAAGACCTGACCCCGATCGGCTAGCGGACGCGGGCGCGGCGACGGGGCGTCGGCGCGGGCGCGGGGCGTTCTTCGCTCGCGCTCGCGGCGGCGGGCTGGTCGGACTGCAGCAGCGGGATGTTGGCCTCGCGGAGCGGGCGGCCGACGTGGTCGCGGATCCACTTGCCGTCCCACCACTCGACCGGCGTGACCGAGACGCCCTGGATGAGCACCTCGAAGTGCAGGTGATCGCCCAGGGCCAGGCCGGTGGCGCCGCTCTTGCCGAGCTCCTGGCCCTTCTTCACCTCGTCGCCTTCCTTCACCTCGATGCTGGAGAGGTGGCCGTAGAGCGTCTGGAGCCCCCAGCCGTGGTCGATCACCACCGTGTTGCCGTAGATGTTGAGCGGCGCCGCGTAGACGACCACGCCCGCGTTGGCCGCGGGGATCGGGCTGTTCTTCAGTGACGCGAGGTCGTAGCCCAGGTGCACCTGGGTGTCCACGTCCTTGCCCTGGTAGCGGTAGGTGCGCGTCTCAGCGAAGTTGGAGAACACCTTCGTGTTCCGCGGCTGGATGAAGGCGCCCTCGAAGAGCGGGGTGGGCTTGCTCTTCTGCGCGAGCTTCCTCTTCATCTCCTCGGCTTCCTTCCGCTTGTCGCGGTTCACGATCAGGAAGGCGGCGAGGAGCTGATCGGGCGGGATCTGGCCGCGCTCGGGCAGCAGCTCCGGCATCTTGCTCGCGAGGAACTGCTCGCCCACGTCGATGGTGTCCATCGGGAACCGGCGCGGGCGGATGTCCACCGCGAGGGCGCGCGAGACTGCGTTGCCCGCCTCGTCCTGGGCGGTCGCGGTGACCGGGGCGTTGGGGGCCAGGTTCCACGGCAGCGCGTAGAGCACCGCGTGCAGGCCGGTGTCCGGCGCGCCCGCGGCGAAGCCGGGGAAGAACATGTCGCCCACGTTGACTCCCACGCGGGCGGCGCCCTTGGCGCGCACCGCCACCAGCCCGCCGCCGCCGCGGGAGAGATAGCGCGTGGAGGCCAGGATCTCGAGGGTGGGCGGCGTGAAGTCGAGCATGATCGGCACGTTCGCGATCATCCGGTCGTCCACGCGGATGGGCCGCCAGAAGCCGTCGCGCGCCCGCACCTCCAGGTTCGCCGCCCCCTCGCGCAGGCCGAGGGTGCCGCCGGCCACGATGAGCTGCACGCGCTGCTCGTTGCCGGCGGGGCCGCCGGAGAAGGTCTGCTGCGCCACGTTGACGCGGGTGCCGCCCTGGTTGAGCCGGATGTCCACCGACTCCACCCCGCCGCGGCTGGCCCGCAGGACGAGCGTGATCGGCGTGCGCGCCCCGATGAACTGCGGCACCGGCTGGAACTCGGCGCGCACCGCGGGCACGCTCTGCCGCCACGCGAGATATCCGACCGCCCCCAGGACGAGCAGGATGGGGAGGCCGAGCAAGATAGACCACAGGCGGACGTTGGAGCGCGCCACGCCGCCATGTTAGCAGTCGCGCACGTCCAAGCCCAAGTTTTGCGCGTAGAATCACGCGCGTGGCCACCGGCCGGGACTGGGGAAGGATCTTCCGCATCGCCGCCACCGCGGGCTTCGCGGCCAGCGCCGTGCTCCACCTCGCCACCTTCACCCCGCTCCCGCCCGATCGCGCGGCCGCCGTCGCCCTGGTGCTGTTCGCGGGTGCCTTCGCGCTGCTGGCCGCCCTGATCGTGCGCCTCCGCGAGGCGGGCGCTCCCGCGCGCGGCCGGGGCGCGATCCGGATGCTGGAGTGGCGGACGCTCCTGGTCCTGATCCCGGAGGGACCGCGGCGCGCCGCGATGGGGGTGATCGCCTACGTGCTCTTGAACCTGGTGCTCTCGCTCCTCCTGCTGGGCGACGACGGCGTCGGGAGCGTGCGGTTGCTCTCCGGCCATCTACTCCTCTTCTACTTGATTCCGCTGATGTATTTCCGCTTCGTGGAGCCGCGGCTGCGCGACGGCGGCGGCCCGTCGCGTCCTTGACACCCTGATCCCTTTCCCTTAGAGTGATGCGGGTTTGCACCCGAAACCACACCCATGTCACGACTCGTCTGGCTGATCCCGCTGTTCCCGCTGATCGGCTCCCTCTTCAACGTGCTCTTCGGGCGGGCCGTCGGTCCCAAGGCGCACTGGATCTCGGTGCCGGCGCTCTTCGCCTCGTTCGTGACGTCGTGCATGGTCTTCGCGCGGGTCTGGAACGGCGAGACGTGGACGGGGGATCTCTTCACCTGGGTGGTCGCGGGCGCCTTCAAGACCGCGGTCACCGCTCAGGTGGACCAGCTCTCCGCGGTGATGCTGATGGTGGTGACGGGGGTGGGTTTCCTCATCCACCTGTACTCCATCGGCTACATGCACGACGATCCGGGCTACGCGCGCTTCTTCACCTACCTGAACATGTTCGTGTTCTCGATGGTGATGCTGGTGCTCGCCGGCAACTTCCTCGTCCTCTACGTGTTCTGGGAAGCGGTGGGCCTCTGCTCCTACCTCCTGATCGGCTTCTGGTACGAGAAGAAGGCGGCCTCCGACGCGGGCAAGAAGGCGTTCATCGTCAACCGGGTGGGCGACTTCGGCTTCGGCCTCGGCATCATGCTGATCTGGGTGACCTTCGGCACGCTCAACTACGGCGAGGTCTTTGCCAAGGCTGACGCGAGCGTGAGCACCAACGTCTACCTCGCGATCGCGCTCCTCCTCTTCATGGGCGCGTGCGGCAAGTCGGCGCAGCTCCCGCTCTTCACCTGGCTGCCCGACGCGATGGAGGGCCCGACCCCGGTCTCCGCCCTCATCCACGCCGCCACCATGGTGACCGCGGGCGTGTACATGGTCGCGCGCTGCCACAAGCTGTTCGAGATGGCGCCGATGAGCCTCGAGATCGTCGCGTGGGTGGGCGGCCTCACCGCGGTGTTCGCGGCGACCATCGGCCTCGTGCAGACCGACATCAAGCGCGTGCTCGCGTACTCCACCATCAGCCAGCTCGGCTACATGTTCGTGGGGGTGGGGGTGGGCGCGTACGCCGCGGGTATCTTCCACCTCGTGACCCACGCCTTCTTCAAGGCCCTGCTCTTCCTGGGGGCGGGCAGCGTGATCCACGGCCTCGGCGGCGAGCAAGACCTGCGCAAGATGGGCGGGCTCGCCCCGCGCATGATGACCACGACGGTCACGTTCCTGATCGGGGCTTTCGGTCTGGCCGGAGTGCCCCCGCTGGCCGGCTTCTTCTCCAAGGACGAGATCCTCGCCTCCGTGTTCCACGAGCACCACTACGTGCTGTGGGTGCTCCTGCTCGTGGGGGCGTTCATGACCGCGTTCTACACGTTCCGGCTCGTGTTCCTCGCGTTCTTCGGGGCGCCCCGCATGTCCAAGGACGTGGCGCACCACATCCACGAGTCGCCCGCGAGCATGACGATCCCTCTGATCATCCTCGCGGTCGCCACCGTCGTGGCGGGGCTCGCCTTCGGCATCCCGTCCTCCACCGGCACCCCGTTCGCGCGCTTCCTGGCCCCGGTGCTGCCGATCGAGGGGGGCGAGCACGGCGCGGGCATCGCGTTCACCCTGCTGCTGCTCTCTGCGGTGATCGCGATCGCGGGGGTCGCGCTCGCCTGGTACGTCTACGCGCGCTCGCCGGTACGGGCCGCCTCGATCGGGATGCCGCGCAACCCGCTGCACAAGCTGCTGCTCGAGAAGTACTACGTGGACGAGATCTACGACTTCCTGTTCGTGCGGCCGATCTACCACCTCTCCCTCTGGCTCGCCCGGGTGTTCGACCCCCGCGTCGTCGACGGCCTCGTGAACGGGACCGCGACCGCGACGCTCGCCTGGGCGCGCGGCCTGCGCCTGGTCCAGACCGGTTACGTGATGAACTACGCGCTCGGCATCCTGCTGGGCGCGGTGGCCGTGGTCGCCTACCTCCTGGCCCGCCGGTAGCCCGCATGGCCCACCTGCTCTCGCTCGTCACCTTCCTGCCGGTGGTGGGCGCGGTGCTCGTCCTCCTGCTGCCTCGCCGCCAGGAGCAGGTGACCAAGCTGGCGACGCTGGGGGCTACCCTCGTCACCTTCGTGGTCTCGCTCCCGCTCTACTTCCGGTTCGACGCGACCTCCGCGGACTACCAGTTCGTGGAGCAGGCGGGGTGGATCCCCTCGCTGGGGGTGAGCTATCACCTGGGGGTGGACGGCATCAGCGTGCTGCTGGTGCTGCTGACCACGTTCCTGATGCCGCTGGTGATCCTGTCCTCGTGGACGTCGATCGAGTCGCGCTGGAAGGAGTTCGCGGTCACCATGCTGCTGCTCGAGGCGGGGATGATCGGGGTCTTCGTGTCCCTCGACCTCTTCCTCTTCTACGTCTTCTGGGAGGCGATGCTGATCCCGATGTACCTCATCATCGGGGTCTGGGGCGGCCACAACCGGATCTACGCGGCGGTCAAGTTCATCCTCTATACGCTGGCCGGCTCGCTCCTGATGCTGGTGGCCATCCTCGCCCTCTACTTCCAGCACGGGGCCGCCACCAACGTCTACACCTTCGACCTGCCGGTGCTCGCGCGGTACGTGCTGCCCAGCGGGCGCGCGCAGGACCTGATGTTCTTCGCCTTCGCGCTCGCCTTCGCGATCAAGGTGCCGATGTTCCCGTTCCACACGTGGTTGCCGGACGCCCACGTGGAGGCGCCTACCGCGGGCAGCGTGATCCTGGCCGGCGTGCTCCTGAAGATGGGCACCTACGGCTTCCTGCGCTTCTGCCTGCCCCTCTTCCCGGACGCGAGCCTGCACTACGCCCCGTGGATGTTCGTGCTCTCGGTCATCGGCATCATCTACGGGGCGTGGGTCTCCACCGTGCAGCCCGACATCAAGAAGCTGGTGGCCTACTCCAGCGTGAGCCACCTGGGCTTCGTGGTGCTCGGGCTCTTCACCCTCACCGCGCAGGGGATGGTGGGCGGCCTCATCCAGATGGTGAGCCACGGGCTCAGCACCGGCGCGCTCTTCCTCATGGTCGGGATGATCTACGAGCGCCGTCACACCCGGCTCATCGCCGACTTCGGCGGGCTGTGGAAGGTGATCCCCGCCTTCAGCGTGGTCTTCCTGGTGGTCTGCCTGTCCTCGGTGGGGCTGCCGGGGCTCAACGGCTTCGTGGGCGAGTTCCTCATCCTGGTGGGCGCCTTCCAGGTGGACCGGCTCGCCGCGGTGCTCGCCACCTCCGGCATCATCTTCGCCGCGGTCTATCTCCTGTGGATGTACCAGCGCGTGTGCTTCGGGGAAGTCACCCAAGAGGCGAACCGCCGGCTGACCGATCTGAATCTGCGGGAGTGGGCGGTGCTGCTGCCGGTGCTCCTCTTCATCTTCTGGATCGGGGTGTACCCGACCACCTTCACCGCGATGACCGAGCCGAGCGTGCAGGCCCTGATCGCCCAGGTGCAGAGCAAGGCCCAGGCGACCGCGGCCGCGATGGTGACGCGGTGAACCCGGCGCTCGTGCTGCCGGTGGTGGACCTGCGGCCGCTCCTGCCGATGCTGGTGCTCGCCGCGACCGCGGTGCTCGTGATCCTGCTCGACCTGCTCCCCCCGCGGGAGCGCAAGGACCACCTGGGCTTCGTGAGCGCGCTCGGGGTGGTGCTCGCCCTGATCATGACCTACTGGATGACGTTCTCGATCGGAGGCGGCGAGCTGCGCGGGTTCCGGGGCATGGTGGTGCTCGATCCCTTCGCGCTCTTCTTCAACGTGGTGATCGGCTACGCCACCGGCCTCGTCATCCTGCTCTCGATGGACTACATCCGCCGCGAGGGCCAGGAGGCGGGCGAGTTCTACATCTTGGTCCTGCTCTCCTCGCTCGGCATGATGCTGATGGCCTCCGCGGGCGACCTGATCATCGTCTTCCTCGGGCTCGAGACGATGTCCATCGCGCTCTACGTGCTCACCGGCTTCTTCCGCCACCGCCTCGAGGCGGGCGAGGCCTCCCTGAAGTACTTCCTGATGGGCGCGTTCGCCTCCGGCTTCTTCCTCTACGGCATCGCGCTCATCTTCGGGGCCACCGGGACGACCAACCTCGACCGCATCGCCAACGCGGTGGCCGCGGGGGCGGGGCGCGACCCGATGCTCGCGATCGGCTTCGGCCTCCTGCTGGTGGGCTTCGGCTTCAAGATCTCCTCGGTGCCGTTCCACATGTGGGCGCCCGACGCCTACGAGGGCGCGCCGACCTCGATCACCGCGCTGATCGCCACCGGCTCCAAGGCGGCCGCCTTCGCCGCGCTGCTGCGCGTGCTGTTGACCTCCCTGCGGGGAGCGCCGCTCGACTGGCCGATGTTGATGTGGGGCATGGCCGCGCTCACCATGACGGTGGGCAACGTGGTGGCGCTGGCCCAGCAGAACCTCAAGCGCATGCTCGCCTACTCCTCGATCGCGCACGTGGGCTACATGCTGGTGGGGGTGGTGGCGGGGGGCTCGCTGGGCAACGGCGCCGTGCTCTTCTACCTGCTCGTGTACACCTTCACCACCGCGGGGGCCTTCGGGGCGGTGCTGCTGCTCGAGCGCAACGGCCGCGAGGCGGTGCAGCTCGCGGACTACGGCGGGCTTGCCACGCGGCATCCGATGCTGGCGGTGGCCCTGTCGGTGTTCCTGCTCTCCCTGATCGGCATCCCGCCCACCGCCGGCTTCGTGGGCAAGTTCTACCTCTTCGGCGCCGCGGTGAAGTCCGGCTACGTGTGGCTGGCCGTGATCGGCGTGCTGAACTCCGCGGTCGCCGCCTACTACTACCTGCGCCTGATCGTGTTCATGTACATGCGGGAGCCCGAGGGCGCTCCCACCGTGATGGCCCCCTCGCTCTCCGGCGCGCTGGCCCTGGTGGTGGCCCTCTGGGGCGTGGTGCAGCTCGGCGTCGCCCCCGGCCCCCTGTTCGACCTGGCCCAGGCCGCCGTCATCCCGCTTCTCCGTTGATCTCTCTCCCCTCAGGGGAGAGGGCCGGGTGAGGGGATGCGCCCCAAGCTGCCCTATCGCGGCTGGCTCTTCGACCTCGACGGCACCGTCTACCTGGGCGACCGCCTGATCCCGGGCGCGGCCGAGTGCCTCGCGGCCCTGCGCGCGGCCGGCCGGCGCATCGCGTTCCTCACCAACAAGCCGCTCCAGACCCGCACCGAGTACGCGGCCAAGCTCACGCGCCT
>DATFUK010000505.1:0-4821 GCA_035260865.1 Candidatus Methylomirabilota bacterium
ACGCCCGCGGCGGGCGAGCCGGTGATCACCAAGCACCTCCCCGGCTCGTTCACGAACACGCCGCTCGAATCCGCGCTGCGGGATCTTGGCATCGAGCGGGTGATCGTCTCCGGGTTCATGACCCAGATGTGCTGCGACACCACCACCCGGGAGGCGGCCCATCGGGGCTTCTCGGTGACGCTGCTCTCCGACGCCACCGCGGCCATGGACGTCAAGGGCCCCGACGGCGCGGTCATCCCCCACGACCAGGTTCACCGCACGCACCTGGGGAGCCTCAACGGCTTCCTCGCCGAGGTGAAGCGGAGCGACGAGGTAGTTGGGTCATGAGCGTCCAGCGCACGCCGATGACGCGCCCGGGCTACGAACGCCTGCGGGAGGAAGTGGAGCGGCTCAAGAAGGAGCGGCCCAACATCGTGCGGGCGATCGCGGAGGCGCGGGCCCACGGCGACCTCAGCGAGAACGCGGAGTACCACGCGGCGCGCGAGCGGCAGGGCTTCGTCGAGGCGCGCATCTCCGATCTGGAGAGCAAGGTCAGCACCGCCGAGGTGATCGACCCGCCCACCTCCGGGGACCGGGTCACCTTCGGCTCCACCGTGAGGCTCGAGGACGAGGACGGGAAGGAGGCGATCTACCAGATCGTGGGGTCGGACGAGGCGGATCCCAAGCGCGGCCTGATCTCGATCATGTCCCCGCTTGCCCGCACCATCATCGGCAAGAAGGTCGGCGACACCGTGACCGCCCAGCTTCCCGCGGGGCAGAAGACCTTCGATATCCTCGCGGCCAACTTCAAGCTAGAAGCGCACTAGTTTCTAGCCGCGCAGCCCCTCGCGAAGCTCGCGGGTGAGCGCCTCGACGGTGCCCCGCGTTCCCCCCTGCAGCTTGTTCTTCCACTCGCCCTCGGTCTCGAAGCGGCGGTCCCGGAGGCGGTCGCCCCAGGGCTTGACCGCCTCGCGGATGGCGTGGAAGTCGAAGGCGTCGCGCTTGAGCTCGCGGGCGCGGGCCATCACGTCGGGGGCCACGCGGATGAACGCGCGCAGAGCCGCCCCGGTCTTGATCGAGTACTTGCGCCCGGCCCACGCGGTCGGGAACACTCCGGCCACCGCCTTCATGTAGTTGAGGAAGAAGCGCTTGGCGTTGTGGCGCACCTCGTTCATACGGGCGCCGCCGCCGATCTTCTCCACCGCGTCCAGGAAGTCGACGATCTCCTCGGCGAGCGGGGCCTGCGAGACGCGCCCGCGGCCGGTGCCGAGCATCTTGATGTCGCCCGCGAGCGGGGAGGTCTCGTCCTCGTTCAGCGAGCGGATCACGTCGTGGGCGAGGGCCTGGTTGGGATCGGGATAGAGCTTGCGCCCGGCGAGGCTCACGATGTGCGAGGGGTTGAGCCGCGTGTGCTTGGCGTTGATCGTGACGAAGAGCTCGACGATCTGGCGCGCGTCCAGCCGGTCGAAGAGCACCGCGGGCACCTCGATGCCGAGGTTCTCGCCGGCCTGGGTCAGGGCGTGCAGAGCGAGCAGCCGGTGCTGGCCGTCCAGCACGCGGAGCACGCCGTGCTCCTCCGGGATCTGCAGCAGCCCCAGGTCGTGCTGGCTCGCCATCGGGGTGAACGTGAAGCGCTTCTCGGAGGTGATGATCACCGCGCCGGGGATGGCGGGCAGGGTCCCCGCGTCCTTGCAGTCACGGTAGTAGTTCACGAGCTCGTCGATCTTCCGGCGGATGACCGGGCGCTGGTAGGCGGTCTCGCTCTCGCCGATCCGCTTCTCGAGCGCCTCCCAGTTCACCCGCGCCCGGTTGGCGCGCTGCTTTCCCTTGGGCGGCTCCTCGGCCCCGCTGTAACCCAGGACCTCGAACTTCACGAGCCGGTCGATGTCCTTGGCCGAGAACGAGGCCTGGAAGAACTCCACCCCGAACTGTTTCACGCGGTGCGCAGGAACCGTGATCATGAACCGATCCGCCTCCGTGGGGACAGGCTATGTAGCGGGGGAACAGGGGGTACTCTAGTCGAAGCGCAAACCCCAGTCAACATGTACCTTTTCGGCTTCTGACCTTATTGCGTCACCCCCTATGAGTAGCGGTCCCGCGCCGGGTTATCCCCAAGATGTGGGCAGGCTGGGGATACGGGAAAACCTGTGGATAGCTGTGGATGAACGGCCCGCCGGTCTGCGGCCGCCAGGCTGGCCGGCCCACGCCGGTCCCGCCGCCACGCCCGGGCGCGTGGCGCGGCGGGCTCCCGCGGCCCCGCGCGCGCCGCCGCATGCGCGCCCGCGCCCACGCGTGAGCGTGGCGTGACGCGGAAGACGTCGGCACGATGGTCACGCGGCCGGGCATCGCGGCGTGGCGCTTCGTGATCGCGTCGGCGCGCGCGGAGACCCACGTCGATGTGCACGCGCGCCACGCGCGCGAATCCCGAGCGGGCCGCGCCGGGAAGATCTCGCGCGCCCGCATGCGGCGATGGTGAGCGCGCGCGTCCCGCGCGACGGTCCGCGCGTTGACAGGGTAGGGGGTGGATGCTAGGCTCGCCGCCATCCACCCACTCGATTTTCCTCCGGAGGACACGATGTCGAACGACACCACCACGCGGATCGCCCGGCGCCGTTTCCTCACGACCCTGGGCGCCGCGGGCGCGGCCACCCTCGCCGCGCCCGCGTTCCTGCGTGCGCAATCCCGCGAGGTGAAGGTCGGCTACATCCTTCCGGTGACCGGGCCGCTCGCGTTCGAGGCGCAGCTCGCGCTCAACGGGCTGCAGCAGGCGGTGGACGAGATCAACGGGGCGGGCGGCATCAAGTCGCTCGGCGGGGCGCAGATCACCCTGCTGCCCGGCGACACCCAGAACAAGGTCGAGCTGGGCAACTCGGAAGCGGCGCGCCTGATCGACCAGGGCGTCACCGCGATCATCGGCCCCTTCTCGAGCCTGGTCGCGTTCTCGGTCCGCCAGGTCACCGAGAAGAACAAGACCCCGTTCCTGCTCCTGGCCACGGTGGCCGACAACGTCCTGGAGGGCGGGCTCCGCTACACGTTCCGCATGCAGCCCAACGCGCGCGCGATGGCGACCTTGACGGTGGGGAACATGGCCGAGATGGCCAAGGCCGCGGGCACTCCGATCAAGCGGGTGGCCATGATGCACGAGGACGGCAACTTCGGCACCACCATGGGCAATCACGTCGAGGCCTTCGCGGGCAAGATGGGCTACGAGCTGGTGCAGCGCGTGCCCTACAACCTGCGCTCGCCCGACTTCACCGCGGAGCTGTCGAAGGTGAAGGCGGCGCGGCCGGACCTGCTCGTGATCAGCGGGTACTACGGCGACTCCAAGATCATCGCGGAGACCGCGGCGAAGCTCCGCATCGGCGTCCACGCCCTGGTCGGGCTGGCCAACGCGGCCTACTCGAATCCCCGGTTCATCACCGAGAACCGCGAGCTCACCGACCACCTCTTCGACGGCAACTACTGGCACAACCCCCAGAGCCCGCGCGCCCGCGCGGTATTCGAGGCCTACCAGAAGCGCTTCAACTCGGTCATGTCCAACCACGGGGTGCAGGGGTACCAGGTGGCGTTCGTGCTCAAGGACGCGCTCGAGCGGGCCGCCTCGACGGACCGCGAGAAGGTCCGCGACGCGATCAGCAAGACCAACCTCACCGACCACATCCTGACCCAGGACGCGATCAAGTTCGACGAGGCGGGCGAGAACGTCAATGCCACTCCCGCGCTGCTGCAGGTGCAGGGCGGCAAGCCGGTGGTGGTGGGGCCCGCGCGCTTCGTCGAGGCCAAGCCGGTGTTCCCGGTCCCCAAGTGGAAGGGCTAGTCGCCGCGAGGTGACCTGGCTCTTCTTCCAGGCCGTCGTCAGCGGCCTGCTGCTGGGTGGCGTCTACGGGCTCGTGGCGAGCGGGCTCTCGCTGATCTTCGGCGTGCTGCGCATCATCAACTTCGCCCACGGCGCGGTGATGATGCTCGGCATGTACGCTTCCTACTGGCTCTTCGTGCTGCTGGGGCTGGATCCCTACCTCTCGATCCTCGTCACCGGCCCGCTCTTCTTCGGCATCGGCGTCCTGATCCAGCGCATCGTCATCGAGCCCAACCGCGCGGCCGCCGAGCACAACCAGCTCCTGCTCACCCTGGGCCTGGCCCTCTTCTTCGAGAACCTGGCCCTCGTGCTCTGGCAGGGCGACTTCCGCACCGTGCGGGTCCCCTACTCGGGGGCCTCCTTCATGGTGGCCGACGTGCTGGTCGAGGTACCGCGGCTCATCGCGGCGGGCGGGGCGGTGCTGATCGCGCTCGCCCTCTGGGCGTTCCTGCGCATGACCGACGCGGGCAAGGCGATCCGGGCGCTCTCGGAGGAAGCCGAGGGCGCGATGCTCGTCGGCATCGACGTCTCCCGAATCCGGGGGGTGGCCTTCGGCATCGGCTCCGCCTGCGTGGCGGTGGCCGGGGCGCTGGTGACCCCGTTCTTCTACGTGGCCCCCGACGTGGGCGAGAGCTTCAACATCATGGCCTTTGTCGTCGTGGTGCTGGGGGGCATGGGCAACTTCCTGGGCGCCCTCCTGGGCGGCTTCATCGTGGGGCTGGCCGAATCGCTGGGGGCCGCGTTCCTGCCCGGCTCGCTCAAGCAGCTCGTGGTGTTCGGCCTCTTCGTGATCGTGCTGCTCCTGCGTCCGGAGGGTCTGTTCGGAGCGCGCCGTGGTCGCTAGGCTCGCGATCGCGCTCGCGCTGGCCCTGCTGGCCGCGGTGCCCCCGCTCCTGCCCAAGTACGCCCTCGAGGTGCTGATCAGCATCCTCTTCTTCGGCTATCTCGGCGCGTGCTGGAACATCCTCGGGGGCTACGGCGGGCAG
>DATFUK010000506.1:0-4382 GCA_035260865.1 Candidatus Methylomirabilota bacterium
TGCTCGTTGAGACGCTCGACAGCAATGGCCAGGTCACTGACCGGACCTCCGGCTTCGTGGTCGGTGCTGTCCCAGCATTGAGTCGCGCTCCCTTCATTGTTGCCGTAAAGACAGGCGGCGCGAGCTACCGGATCAGCATCACCGATTTCACTTGGAAGGACGGCGGCTCCGGGTAGCACACGCTGGACGGCTCGCGAAGTCTTGTGGCAGACTCCACCCCGGACGCGGAGTCCGCGTCCGGGAAGGAGACGCGCCCATGTCTGCATCCGCGACACCGGAACCCGTCATCCGTCAGATCGTCGACGCCATGAGGACGCTGGCCGGCCCCCATCCCGGCTTCCGTCCCGTCCACGCCAAGGGCCTCGTCTGCTCGGGCACATTTCGCGCCTCGGCGGACGCCCCCCGCGTCACGCGGGCGCCCCATTTCGCCGGGCAGCCGGTGCCGACCGTCGTCCGGTTCGCCAATTCCAACGGCAACCCCGAGGTGCACGACGGCGCCCCCAACGTGCGCTCGATGGCGGTCAAGTTCCAGCTCGGCGACGGCAAGAGCGCCGACATCCTCGCCAACTCGGTCGAAGGGTTCGTCGCACGGACGCCCGAGGAGCTGCTCGAGTTCCTGCGGGCGCAGCTCCCCGTGCCGGCCACCGGCCGGCCCGACCCCGACGCGCTTCCGCGCTTTCTCGCCAGCCATCCCGCCGGCCGCGGCTTCGTCGAGCGCCTGATGAAGCGGCCGGTGCCGGCCAGCTACGGACAGGTGACCTACTTTGCCGAGCACGCCTTCCGCTTCACCGCTGCGGATGGCACGAGCCGATTCGGCCGCTATCGCTTCGTGCCGCAGGCCGGTGAGGCCTTCCTCTCCCCTGACGATGCCGGCAAGCGGAGCGCGAGCTTCCTGAGCAACGAGCTGGACGGCCGGCTGCGGACCGGCCCGGTGGCCTTCCGGCTGCTCCTGCAAGTGGCCGAGGCCGGTGACCCGACGGACGACGTCACCGCGCTGTGGCCCGAGGGGCGGCCCCTGGTCGAGCTGGGGCGTCTGGAGATCACGGGCATCTCTCTGACGAGCGCGAGCGACGAGCGGCGCCTGATCTTCGACCCCACCAACCGGACGGACGGCATCGATCTCTCGAGCGATCCGATCCTGCTGGCCCGGTCGGCCGCGTATGCCATCTCCTACGAGCGACGCAGCAAGGGCGAATGAACCCACCGGAACCCCGCCCGCTGGCTCCCCGGCGTGGACAACGGGCTCGACGCGGAGGCCCCCCTGCGCCTCTTCGTGATGGGCGGCGGCTCGGGCCGGCGCTCGGGGGCGGGCCGGCTCGTGCACGACGGCCGCTGGCGCGACGAGCACGAGTGGCCGCTGGCGCGCACGCGCTTCACTCCCTTCTACCTGCACGGCGACGGGGCAAGGCCTAGGTCTGAAAATCCTCAGGCGCATTCCAGCGCACTCCTGATCACTCCAGCATCACCGGCCGCGGCGGTCTCGACCCTCACCCCTTCTCCGCAGGCTTCCGTACGGCGATGTGGGTGGCGGCCACGCTGGCGGCCCGCCGGTGGGGCGCTCAGCTACCTCACGATCCGTGACGATTCGGTTGCGGCGGGCCTGCCGCCACCTCGGCGCCTAGTCCCGCTCGCTATCTGGACTCTCCGCTGGATGCTCTGCCGTTCCGCGGTTTGCATAGGCGGGGATGACTCAGCGTCCCATAACGTCGCTGAGGTACTTCGCGTTCCGAGAGGGTGAGGTGGTTCGTGGGCCCGCAACCACCGAAATCGCGGTCCTGGAACGAACCACACGCCCTCGCGTTAGCACCAGTGGATCGTACGAATACTCCGGGGGGGGTGACTTCATGCTGAAGCGCGTCATGACAGTGTTGTGGGTACTGGCCTTGGTGGCCGGGTGCGTGGTCGGGACGAACGCTGTTTGGGCCGCGGGCGCGCCCAAGGCCTATGTGGGCCTCTTCAAGGACGATGCCGTGGCCGTCATCGACACCGCTCAGAACAAGGTGATCGGCACCATCTCTGTGCCGAAGGGACCGCACGGGGTCGTGGTGACGCCCGACGGCCGCAAGGTCTACGTGAGCAGCGACGGCGCCTCCACCGTGAGCGTCATTGATACGGCCAATGACCGTGTGGTCGCTAGCATCGACGTGGGTGCGACTCCCCACGGGCTCGCGGTCTCCGGCGACGGCAGTCGGGTGCTCGTCATGGGCTGGGGCTCGAACCGGGTGCTGGTCATCGATACCGCGACCGACCGCGTGATCGGCGAGGTACCCGTCGCCCAGCCCCACAACGGCACCCTGAGCCCAGACGGACGCACCGGGTGGGTGGCCTCCCAGCAGCAGGGCGCCACGGCGCTCGCCCGGCTGGACCTGACCGCCTGGAAGGAAACCGCGCGCGTACCGGTGGACAAGACGCCCCGTGGGCTCGAACTGAGCCCGGACGGGCGGCGGGTCTTCTTCACGCTGGCCGGAGTCAATGCCATCCAAGTGCTGGACACGGCCACCAGCCAGATTGTCGCGCAGATCCCCGTGGGCGCCTCCCCGCACTACGCGCCCTTCACGCCCGATGGCCGTCAGGCGCTCGCGGTGGTCCAGGGCCCCGGCGAACTCGCGATCCTGGATACCGCGAGCAACACGCTGGCCGGCACCGTCGCGGTGGGCAAGGCCCCGCACTGGAGCATGTCCAGCGCCGACGGTCGCACCGCCTACGTGACCAACGAGGGCTCCAATGACGTCTCGGTCGTGGATCTGGCCCGCCGCACGGTGACGGCCACCATCGCCGTGGGCAACGCCCCGCGCAAGATCGCGGTCCAGGCGGCGGCCGGCGCGGCCGCCACGAGCAGCCCGGCACCGGGGCGGGCGACCGCTGCCCCTGCGGGGAAAGGCAAGTCGGTCACGCGGGGCGGTGTGACCTATGCCGACCACGGCACCAAGGATGTGCGGACCTTGTCGAAGCTGGAACTGGAAGCTGACGACTACTACTTCTCGCCCACCTTCCTGCGCGGAAATCCGGGGCAGAAGCTGACCCTGATCGTCGAGAGCGAGGCGGCGACCCTCCACAATCTCAGCATTCCCGCACTTGGCATCGACAAGGACATCCCGCCCAAGGGCAAGGTGCAGATGGTCGTGACCTTCCCGGCTTCGGGGGTGCTTTCCTTCTTCTGCAAGTTCCACGGCCCGGTGGGCATGAACGGTCAACTGCTGACCGGCGACCCCACGCCCAGCGGGGCGCGTTAGCCGGCTCGAGATCAACTCGTGGCGTGATGGAACCATCGGCCAGGCTTCGCGTTAGCAGATGTGTCGTGTGCCAACTCCTGTTGGTGACCTGTTTCGTGGCCTTCTCTGTCGGCGTCGCGTGGGCCGCTGGCCCAGCCGACGTCGCGCGGGGCAAGTACATCTTCGGCGCCGCCGCCGGCTGCGGTTGTCACACCGAGCCCAAGGGGCAGGCGAACGCGGGCGGCAAGAAGTTCGAGGGCGTGTTCGGGACCGTCTACGCGGCCAACATCACGCCGGACCGCCCGACAGGCATCGGCGGCTGGACGGACGAGCAGATCATCACGGCCATTCGATTGGGCCGGCGGCCCACTGGCGAGCGGATCCTGCCCGTGCATCCGTTCACGTCGTTCAACGGCATGGCCGAGGAGGACCTCAGGGCCCTCGTGGCGTTCCTCCGGACGGTCCCTCCGGTGCACCGCGCCAATACGCCGCGGAAGATCACCGTGCCCATGTTCGAGAGCGTCTTCCTGCCGGTCTGGCTCACCACCTTCGCCTCCAGGGAGACGCCGCCGCCGGCCGCGCCCGTTTCGGGCCTGCCCCGCGGCGAGTATCTTGTGCGGGCCGTCGGCCACTGCGGCGAGTGCCATACCCCACGCTCGGCCCTGACCATGGCCGTGGACCACTTGCGCTTCCTCGCCGGCAACTCGAAGAAGACCGGGCCCGAGGGCCAGGCGGCGCCCAATATCACGCCCGATAAGGGCACGGGGATCGGGGACTGGACCGAGGAGCAGATCGTCACGTACCTCGGACGGGGTAACCGACCCGACGGCGACGTGGCCGGCGGGCTCATGGGCGAGAACATCCAGGGGACGTTGGCCGGCTACAAAGACATGACCAACGCCGATCTTCGGTCCATCGCGCAGTATCTCAAGAGCATCCCGGCGGTGAAGAACAAGATCGAGTAGTGGCCTCCCTCTATCCGACGAGCAACCTGTTCATGCCGGGGCACCGGATCCGGCTGGACGTGTCGAGCTCGAGTCGCGGGTGGTGTTGCCGATCATCCCGATCGCGGCCACCCGCAGGTAGGAAGCAGGTCTGGCAGCGGGTCGAGCACCCCGCTAGTCCATCTCGCTGCTCGTCGCCCTGCTACTCGCGGAACTCGGTCGCCTT
>DATFUK010000507.1:0-6983 GCA_035260865.1 Candidatus Methylomirabilota bacterium
GGCGGACCGCGCCCCCCGCCTCACCGTGACGGTGGCGGTGAAGGGGCTGCTCGGCCGCGCCGGCTGCACGCGCATGGTGCAGGGCGGCTACAACGCGGTGCTCGCGGCGCCCGACTCGATCGAGGCCCACCTGCTCGACACCCTGCAGGGCGGGGGGTGGATCAACGATCAGGACCTGGTGTGGACCCTGGTCAACGAAGCGCCCGGCCGCGTGCTCGAGCTGGAGGCCCGCTACGGCTGCTTCTTCGACCGGCACCCGGACGGGCGCATCCACCAGAAGCCGTTCGCGGGCCAGAGTCACGACCGCACCATCCACAAGGGCGATCTCACCGGCATCGAGATCATGAATCGCCTGACCGAGCAGGTCTGGCGCCGCCCGTCCATCCGGCCGCTCGAGGAGCACCGGGCGGTGGAGCTGCTGCGCGCCGAGGGCGGCCAGGTGGGGGGCGTGCTGCTGCTCGACGTCCGCCGCGGGACCTTCGTGGTGGTGCGCAGCCGCGCCATCCTGCTTGCGATGGGCGGCGGCCCCACCATGTACAGGATCATCGCCTGCTCGGCCGACAAGTCCTCCGACGGCATCGCGCTCGGCCTGCACGCGGGCGTCCGCCTTCGCGACATGGAGATGGTGCAGTTCCACCCGACCGGGCTCATCGTGCCCAACTCGCTCATGACCGGCGCGCTCCTCGAGGAGGGGCTGCGCGGGGCGGGCGGCCGGCTCCTCAACGGCCGGGGCGAGCGCTTCATGCAGCGCTACGACGCCACGCGGCTCGAGCGGTCCACCCGCGACCTGGTCGCGCGCGCCTGCTACACCGAGGTGCTGGAGGGCCGCGGCACCCCGAACGGCGGGGTGTGGATCGACGTCTCGCACCTGGGCGTGGAGGTGGTGGAGAAGAGCTTCCGCGGGATGGTGCGGCGCTGCCGCGACTTCGGCCGCGACCTCGCGCGGGAGCCGGTGGAGGTGGGGCCGACCGCGCACTTCATGATGGGCGGCATCGTGATCGACCGCGCGTGCCGCACCGACGTGGAAGGCCTCTTCGCGGCCGGCGAGGACACCGGCGGGGTGCACGGGGCCAACCGGCTGGGCGGCAACGGGGTCGCGGAGTCCACCGTGTTCGGCGGGATCGCGGGTGACGTGATGGCGGAGTGGGTGGTCGGCCGCCCGCTGCCCCAGATCTCGCAGGCGTACGTGGAGGCCGCGGTCGCCGCGTCCACCGCGCCGCTCGCCCGTAGCGAGGGCGCCGAGAGCCTCTACGTCCTGCAGACGCGGCTGCGCCAGGTGATGTGGGACCACGTGGGGCTGATCCGCGCGGGTGAAGGACTCAAGCTCGCGCTGACCGAGATCGAGGACATCTCGAGCCGGCTCGACCGCGTGGCGGTGCGGGGGGGCGGGGCCTACAACCTCGCCTGGCAGGACTGGATCAACCTCCAGAACCAGGCCACCGCGGCGTGGCTGATCGCCCGCAGCGCGCTCGAGCGCACCGAGAGCCGCGGCTCGCACTACCGCCGCGACTTCCCGGGAACCACCGCCGAGCCGGTGGCGGTGCTGGCCGGTTTCGCCGACGGCGCCGGTCCCAAGGTCTGGACCGAGCCGGTGCGCTACACGCGGCTCAAGCCGGACGCGGCGCGCCGGCCCACCACGGTGGACGTCGGCGACTGATGCCGAAGCGGCCCCGGCGGATCCTGCGGCGCCGGTGGGCCACCACCGAGGGCTGGCGCGGCACGCGGGCCGGGATGTGGGCCTGGCTCGTGCAGCGCGCCGCCGCGATCGCGCTCCTCGCGGTGATCGTGCTCCACGTGCGCACCCCGTACTGGCGCGGCGTGCAGATGACGCTGCTGGCCCTCGTGCTCGCGCACGGCCTGCTCGGCGCGCGCGCCATCGTGCTCGACTTCGGCCTGCCGGTGCGCTGGCACCGCCTCCTGCTCGTGATCGCGGTGGCGCTCGCCGCGGTCATCTTCGCGGCGGTCTGGGGGTGGCGATGGTCCTGAAGGTCTTCCGCTGGTCGCCCGGGTTCCGCGAGCGGATCCAGCGCTTCTGGGTGCCCGCCAAGGAAGGCATGACGGTGCTCGACGCGCTCGTGGACGCCCAGCGCCGGCTCGATTCGACGCTGGCCTTCCGCTACGCGTGCCGCGTGGGCATGTGCGGCTCGTGCGGCATGGTCATCAACGGGCGCGAGCGCTGGGCCTGCCGCACCCTGCTCACGAGCTTGAAGACCCGCATCGTGACGGTGCGGCCGCTGTACCATTTCCCGCTCATCCGCGACCTGGTGGTGGACCTGGCGCCGCTCGCCGAACAGGCCGCGCGCGTGGGCGCCGCCTTCGTGCCGAAGGAGGAGCCGGCCGCCTTCGCCCAAGTGGGCGCGGACGCGCTGGAGCGGCAGCGCATCGACCCCGCGATCGAGTGCATCGGCTGCGGCATGTGCGTGTCGGCGTGCACCATGGTGGCGAACGACGAGCGCTTCCCCGGCCCGGCCGCGCTCAACCGGCTCTTCACGCTGGACACCGACAGCCGCGACGCGGGCCACGCCGACCGCGCGGCGGTCCTGCTCTCGGAAGACACGCTCATGCGCTGCCATACCCAGGCCAACTGCACCGACGTCTGCCCGATGGAGATCTCGCCGACCGCGTCCATCCTGGCGCTGCGGCGCCGCGCGGTGCGCGGCCTGCTCGGCTGACCGCGGCCCCGTGAGCCCGGACCCGGCCGCGGGCTGCCTCTTCTGCCGGATCGCGCGCTCGGAAGAACCGGGTGCCCTCGTGCTCGAGACTCGCGCGGTGGTGGCGTTCCTCGATCACCGCCCGCTCTTCCCCGGCCACTGCCTCGTGATCCCCCGCGAGCACGTGGAGACCATCGTCGACCTGCCCGCCGCGCTGACCGCGCCGTTCTGGGACGCGGTGCGCGGGATCGCGCGCGCGGTGGAGGTGGCGCTCGGCGCCGATGGGTCCTTCGTGGCGGTCAACAACCGGGTGAGCCAGAGCGTGCCGCACCTCCACGCCCACGTGGTGCCGCGGCGCCGGGGCGACGGGCTGCGCGGGTTCTTCTGGCCGCGGGGACGGTACGCGGGGCCCGCGGAGATGGAAGAGGTGCGCGGGCGGATCGCGGCGGCTGCGGACGTGACGGGGCCGGTCGGGTAGACTGCGGGCATGGACGACTGCTGCGAGATCCGCCCGGTGCACGCGCAACAGCGGCGGGTGCTCCGCGTCGTCCTGTGGATCAACCTGGCCATGTTCGTGGCCGAGCTGGTGGCCGGGCTCATCGCCCACTCGACCGCGCTGCTGGCCGACTCGGTCGACATGCTGGGCGACGCCATCGTCTACGGCTTCAGCCTGTACGTGATCGCCCGGGCGCCCCTCTGGCAGCACCGCGCGGCCCTGCTCAAGGGCCTGATCATGGCCGGCTTCGGGATCGGAATCACGGCCGAGGTCGCGTCCAAGCTCGCCCGGGGCCTGACGCCGGAGGCGGGGATCATGTGGGCGGTGGCCCTCGCGGCCCTGGTCGCGAATGCCTACGTGCTCGCGCTGCTCCGGCGTCATCGGGCGGACGACATCAACATGCGGTCGGCGTGGCTGTGCTCCCGGAACGACGTGATCGCCAACTGCGGAGTGTTGCTGGCCGCCCTCGGGGTGGGCTGGAGCGGCTCGGCGTGGCCGGACATCCTGGTGGGGCTGGCGATCGCCGCGCTCTTCGTCACGTCCGCCGCCGGGGTGATCCGGGACGCGCTCGCCGCGTCTCTGCCGTCCGCCTGAGGCCCCGACCCGGCGGGGCGGGCGCTCACTCGCCCGCGCGCAGGCGGGCCGAGCGTCCCGCGTGCGCGAGGTTATACGCGCTGTTGACGAGCGCGATGTGAGAGAGGGCCTGAGGGAAGTTGCCGAGCTGGCGGCGCGCGCGGGGATCGTATTGCTCGGCGAGCAGCCCCACGTCGTTGCGCAGCGCGAGCAGCCGGTCGAAGAGCCGGCGCGCCTCGTCCTGCCGCCCCTGCAACACGAGGTTGTCCACCAGCCAGAACGAGCAGGCCAGGAAGAGCCCTTCCCCCGGCGGGAGCCCGTCCACGCCGGACTCGGTCGGGTAGCGCTGCACGAGGCCGTCCACCAGCAGCTCGCGCTCGATCGCGGCCACCGTCCCGCGCACCCGCGGATCCTCGGCGGGGAGGAAGCCCACGAGCGGGATCATGAGGAGGCTCGCGTCGAGCTCGGCGGCGCCGTAGGACTGCACGAACGCGTTGCGGCCGGGATCGAAGCCGTGGCGGCAGACGTCGGCGTGGATCGCGGACCGGAGCCCGCGCCAGCGATCGGTCCCGGGCGTCCGATCGGCGGTCTCGCCCAGCTTCACCATCCGATCGGCGGCCACCCACGCCATCACCTTGGAGTGGGTGAAGTGCCGGCGCGGCCCCCGCACCTCCCAGATGCCTTCATCCGGCTCCGTCCACACCGATTCGAGGTGCTGCATGAGGCTACTGATCACGCGCCGGTCGTCGCCATCCCGCGCGAGCCCGGCCCGCTCGCCCGCGTAGGTCGCGTCGAGCATCTCGCCCCAGACATCTAATTGAAACTGAGCATGGGCGGCGTTGCCCACGCGCACCGGCGCGGACCGCTCGTAGCCGGGGAGCCACGGCAGCTCCAGCTCGGTCAGCCGTCGCTCGCCCCCGAGGCCGTACATGATCTGGAGCTGGGCGGGCGTGCCCGCGAGGGCGCGGAGCAGCCACTGCCGCCAGGCGCGCGCCTCGTCGAGATAGCCGCCCAGGATCAAGGCGTAGAGGGCAAAGGTCGCGTCCCGCACCCAGCAGAGGCGATAGTCCCAGTTGCGCACGCCGCCCAGCCGCTCGGGCAGCGAGGTGGTCGGGGCGGCGACGATGCCGCCGGTGGGCTCGTAGATCATGGCCTTGATCGTCATGAGGGAGCGCAGCACCGCCTCGCGATCGGCGCCCTCGTAGGTGCAGCGGCCGACCCACCGTCGCCACCACGCCTCGGTCTCCGCCACCGCCGCGTCGGCGTTCACCGGCTCCGGGGCGGGGAGGTGCGAGGGGTGCCAGGCCAGTGAGAGCGAGCGTCGCTCACCGGCCGCGACGGTGAAATCGGCGACGGTGGTGAGCCCCTCGCCGTGGAGCGGCACGTCGGTGGTGAGCAGGAGCGCGTCGGGCCCGGCCACCGCCCGGATCCCCCGGGGCGAGCGGCGCACCCACGGCACCACCGAGCCATAGTCCATGCGGATCACCAGCTCCATGCGCATGGCCACCGAGCCCCGGACGCCGACGACCTGACGGATGACCACCGGGGGACCGTCCCGCTGCGGCATGCAGTCCACGATCGTGACGGCGCCGGTGTCCGTCTCGAACCGGGTCTCGAGCACGAGCGTGTCGTCCCGGTAGCGCCGCTCGACCGAGCGCGTCCCGTTGCGCGGCGCGAGCCCCCAGCGCCCATGCTCGGGGCCGCCCAGCAGGGCGGCAAAGCAGGCGGGGGAGTCGAAGCGGGGCACGCAGAGCCAATCGATGGAGCCGGCGCGCGAGACGAGCGCGGCGGTCTCGCCGTCGCCGATGAGCGCGTAGTCCTCGATGGGGTCGGACATGCGATGTTGGGGGCTCTTCCCTTGACCTCTCCGGAGCGTCATGTTAGCGTAACTACGGATTTTATCTAGTCGCCTCCTGCCTCTCACCAGGTTGGAGGCGATACGTGTGTGTGCGGTTCGCCGGACCGGTGAGGAGCCGGCGGAGCCGCCCGGCCAGCGAGAAACAGTCGAGGAGGCCCACCATGTCGGTTGACCAGGTCAAGCGGCTGTACGAATCCATGCCCGCCAAGCTCGATCAGGCGCGCCGGCGCTTCGGTCGCCCCCTCACCCTGGCCGAGAAGATCCTGGTCGCGCACGCCGATGACTTCGCCAAGCAGGAATGGAGCCGCGGCAAGGCCCAGCTCCGCCTGCGGGTGGACCGGGTGGCGCTCCAGGATGCCACCGGCCAGATGGCCCTCCTGCAATTCATGCAGGCGGGCAAGAAGCAGGTGGCGGTACCCAGCACGGTGCACTGCGACCACCTGATCCGCGCGGAGAGCGGCGCGGCCCAGGACATGCAGCGCGCGATCGACGAGAACCGCGAGGTCTACGACTTCCTGCACTCGACCTCGAAGAAGTACGGCATCGGCTTCTGGAAGCCGGGCGCCGGGATCATCCACCAGGTGGTGCTCGAGAACTACGCGTTCCCGGGCGGCCTCATGATCGGCGCGGACTCCCACACCCCCAATGCGGGCGGGCTCGGCATGGTGGCCATCGGGGTGGGCGGCGCCGACTGCGGCGAGGCGATGGCCGGGCTCGCGTGGGAGGTGCTCGATCCCAAGCTGATCGGCGTGCATCTCACCGGCAAGCTCACCGGCTGGAGCTCGCCGAAGGACGTCATCACGTATCTCTGCGGGCTGCTGACCGTCAAGGGCGGCACCAACAAGATCATCGAGTACTTCGGGCCGGGGGCCGAGTCGATCAGCGCGACCGGCAAGGGCACCATCTGCAACATGGGCGCGGAGCTGGGGGCGACCACGTCGCTCTTCCACTTCGACGACCGCATGGCCGCCTACCTGCGCGCCACCGACCGCGCGGACATCGCGCGGCTGGCCGAGCAGCACCGCGAGCACCTCGTCGCCGACCCCGACGTCATCCGCGACCCGCGCAAGTTCTACGACGAGGTGGTCGAGATCAATCTCTCCGAGCTCGAGCCGCACATCGTGGGCCCGCACTCGCCGGATCGGGCGCGGCCCATCTCGAAGCTCGCCGCCGAGGTGAAGAAGGAAGGCTGGCCCGCGGGCATCCGCCAGACGCTGATCGGGTCCTGCACCAACTCCTCGTACGAGGACATGAAGCGGGCCGCCCACATCGCGATGCAGGCGCTGAAGGCGGGGGTCAAGGCCAAGACCCCGTTCCTGGTGACCCCGGGCTCCGAGCGCATCTACCAGACGATCAAGCGCGACGGCATCATGGACACCTTCCAGAAGATCGGGGGCACCGTGCT
>DATFUK010000508.1:0-7306 GCA_035260865.1 Candidatus Methylomirabilota bacterium
GGCGAGCGCGGCGACCGCCGCGACCTGGGCCAGGCGGTTGACGTTGTAGGGCGCACGCACCCGGTTCAGCCGCTCGATGTGCTCCGGCCGCGCGATGGCGTAGCCGATTCGCAGCCCCGCCAGCCCCGCGATCTTGGAGAAGGTCCGCAGCGAGACCAGCGTGGGGTACCGCCGCTGGAGCACCACGCCGTCCGCGGTGTCGTCGTCGTCGCAGAAATCGATGTACGCCTCGTCCAGGATCACGAGCGGCGGGTCGGCGCCGAGCGCGTCCAGGAAACGCTCGAGCGGGCGGCGCCGCACGATGGTGGCCGCCGGGTTGTGCGGCGTGCAGATGATCACGCACTTCGTCCGCGCGGTGATCCGGCCGAGCATGTCGTCGAGATCCTGCTCGTAGCCCTTGAGCGGGCTCTGCACCACCGTCGCCCCCGACAGGGTCGCCTCGGTGCCGTACGGCTCGAAGGCCGGGTGGGGGATGACGACCTCGTCGCCGGGGTCGAGCGCCGCGCGCGCCAGCATGGCCAGGAGCTCGTCGGCGCCGTTGCCGAGCACGATGGTCTCGGGCGGGGCGCCGAGGCGTTTGCCGAGCGCCTCCCGCACCTCCGTGCCGCCGCCGTCCGGATAGAGATGCACGCGCGGGGCCTCCCGCCGGATCGCCTCGACGACCCGCGCCGAGGGCCCGAGCGGGTTCTCGTTCGCGGACATGCGCAGCAGCGTGTCGAGGCCGAGCTCGCGCGCCACCACTTCGAGCGATTTGCCGGCGTCGTACGGGTCGACGCGGTCGAGAACAGTACGCCACAGCCGTCGCATAGGGCGTCCCATTGTAACTACGATAGCTACTGCGATACAAGTTCGCGCCAAGTTTGACTTTCTTCTCGCTCCACGCTACCGTCTCGCCATGTCTGCGGAACTGCTTCGGCAGGTTCGCCGCGTCGAGGCGCAGGCCGACCGGGGATTCGACGGCAGCGCGGCCGAGCACGTGGAGCGGCGGCGACGGCTGAGGCTCGAGGTCCTGCGTCAGCACCTCACCTCCAATGTGGATTTCCTCCGCGCGGCCCACCTGGGCGGCGCTTCCGGCCAGCAATCGGTCGCCGCGTACGCCGCCTTCATGGACGTCTTCCTCGGCACGCTCTACCGGCTGGCGATGGACGACGCCAAGCGCGAGGGCCTGACGCCGAGCCCCCTCGTGCTGGTGGCCCTGGGCGGCTACGGTCGCGGCGAGCTGCACCCGCTCTCCGATCTCGACCTCATGCTGATCTACGACGGCGAGATGGGTCTCTACGTGCAGCGGGTGACCCAGGGGCTGCTCTACGCGCTCTGGGACCTGGGGCTCCAGGTCGGCCACGCGTTGCGGAGCCTGCCCGACTGCCTGGCCATGGCGCGCACCGACTTCCCGAGCCGCACCTCCATGCAGCAGGCGCGCTTCCTGGTGGGCGACCGCCGGCTCTTCAATCGCTTCCGGAAGGTGCTGGCCGAGAACGTCTACCAGAAGGACTTCGCCCAGTTCCTGGAGACCACCCTCACCGAGCGGGACCAGCGCTACCGCAAGTTCGGGGGCTCCCCCTACATGGGCGAGCCCAACGTGAAGGAATCGGCGGGCGGGCTGCGCGACATCCACACCGCGATGTGGCTGGCCTCCACCAAGTTCGGCACGCGGACCCTGCGGGAGCTGGCCGACAAGCGGCTCATCAACGGGCGCGAGCAGAAGACGACCGACGAGGCGCTGACCTTCCTGTGGCGGGTGCGCAACGAGCTGCACTTCCTCTCCGGGCACAAGAACGACGTGCTCTCGCGCGACATCCAGCCGCAGATCGCCAAGAACTTCGGCTACGCGGGCGACGAGCTGTCGCTGCCGGTCGAGAAGTTCATGCGCGACTATTACCTGCACGCGCGGGTGATCCACCGGGTGTCGCGGCGGCTGATCGCCCGCTGCCGGGAGACCCTCTCGCGCCGCGCCAGCGTGCAGCGCCGCGCGCGCCAGGAGGCGCTCGCCGACGGCCTCATCGTGCTCGACGAGCAGCTCCACCTGGCCCAGCCCGACGGGCGGGCCTTCCGCGAGGAGCCGCTGCGGCTCCTGAAGGTCTTCTGGCACAGCCACCAGCTCGGCTTCGAGCTCGGGGTGGACGTGGAGCGGGCCATCGAGGACTCGCTCGACCTGATCGACGACGCCTTCCGGGTCTCGCCGGAGGCGCGCGATCTCTTCCTCGGCATCTGCCGGAGCTGGGGACGGACCGCGCAGACCCTGCGGGAGATGCACGAGCTGGGCGTGCTCGGCCGCTACCTGCCCGAGTGGGGCGCGCTGACCTGCCTCGTGCAGTACGACGTCTACCACAAGTTCACCGCCGACCAGCACTCGCTGATCGCGGTGCAGAACCTGGAGGCGCTCGCTCCCGGCCAGTCGCCCGACTCCGAGGGCAACGCGCAGGTGGTGAGCGAGCTGGAGCGTCCCGGCCTGCTGATGCTGGGCATGCTGCTGCACGACATCGGCAAGGGCAAGGGGCACGGCCACGTGGCCAAGGGCATCCCGCTGATCGAGGCGCTCGCCGCGCGCATGGGCCTGCCCGCCGAGGACGCCGACAAGGTGATCTTCCTGGTGGCCCACCACCTGACCATGTCGCACATCGCGCAGCGCCGCGACATCGACGACCCCAAGACGATCGAGACCCTCGCGGAGGTCTGCCGGACCCCCGAGCGCCTGCGCATGCTCTACCTGCTCACCTGCGCCGACATGCGCGCGGTGGGTCCCGGCGTCATGACCGGCTGGCAGGCCCAGGTCCTCTGGGATCTCTACGTCCGCGTGCTCGCTCGGCTCACCGGCGGTCAGCGGGAGCGGCCCACCCGCGAGAGCGTGGCCCAGCGGGTGACCGGGGCCATGCGCGGTGACGTGGCGCGCACCGCGTTGGCCGCGCACCTGGCCCTGCTCTCCGAGCGCTACCTGACCACCACCTCGCCCCAGCGCATCGCCGCGCACCTGCGGCTGCTCGACCGGCTCGCCGACGGCGGGGTGGTCGCGACCGAGCTCTTCCACCATCCCGATCTGGGCTCCTCCGAGCTGGTGGTCGCCACCCAGGACGTGCCCGGCTTCTTCTCGCTCATCGCGGGCACGCTGGCCTCCCAGGGCATCAACATCCTCTCCGCCCAGATCCACACGCGCGCCGACGGCATCGTGCTGGACACCTTCCAGGTGAACGATCCCTTCGGCGAGGCGGTCACCGAGGAGGCGCGCTGGCGCCGCACGCTCGAGGCGCTGCGGCGCGTGCTGCGCGGCGAGGCGAGCGTGGAGGATCTGCTCACGCGGCGTCGGGCGGTGCACCCGACCGGCGAGAGCGTGGCCGGCCCGCCCAAGATCTCGGTGGACAACCAGATCTCGGACAGCCGCACCGTGGTGGAGGTGAAGTGCCCGGACCGCGTCGGGCTGCTCTACGTCATTACCCGCACGCTCTCCGGACAGGGGCTCGACATCGCGAGCGCGCGGATCGCCACCGAGATCGATCAGGCCTACGACACCTTCTACGTGACCGACCGGCAGGGCCGTCGTCTCGAGGACGAGGCGGCGATGGCCCGCGTACGGGAGAGCCTGGAAGACGCCTTGCTCAAGCCCCTCTAGATGCTGAGGCACTACAAGGCCTGGCTGACCCGGCTCGGCGACCCGGTGGCGCGCGCGCTCCTCCGAGCCCACGTCCGGCCGAACCACCTCACGCTGGTCGGGCTCGTGGTCAGCATCCTGGCCGCCGGCGCCCTGGCCCAGGGGAGCCTGCGGACCGGCGCGGTGCTGCTGACGCTGGCCGGGCTCTTCGATTTCTTCGACGGTTCCCTGGCGCGACTGGCCAACCGCGTCAGCGCCTTCGGGGCCTTCCTCGACTCGGTGGTGGACCGCTACTCCGACCTGGTCGTGCTGCTGGGCGTGGTCCTCTACTACCATCGCGCCGCCGATACCACCGGGGTCTTCCTGACCATGGTCGCCCTCGTGGGCACCATCATGACCAGCTACACCAAGGCCCGCGCCCAGTCCATCGGCGTGGCCTGCGAGATCGGGCTGATCGAGCGCCCCGAGCGGCTCATCGTGCTCATCGCGGGGGCGACGTTCAACCAGCTCACGCCCGCCATGATCGCGCTCGCGGTGCTCACCAACCTGACCGCGCTCCAGCGCATCCTCTACATGCGCCGCGCCGCCGCCGTCCGGGAGGACGTCCTCCGCTAGGCCGCTCGGTCAGGCGGCGGCGGGCCTTCGCGCACGTCGCCCACCGTGATGCCGAGCAGTGACGCGAGGGTCCGGGCGATCGCGACGAGCTGCACCGGGTCGACGACTGCGCCGCGCAGATCGGTCGCGCGCATCCGCAGATCGTCCAGGATCGAGCCGCGCAGGTCGGCCCCCGTCAGGGTCGCCCCGTACAGCGACGCGCCTCGCAGATCGGATCCGCGTGCGATCAGGCCGGGGAGCTGGGCGTCCTGGAAGTCCGCCTCGGCCAGCGCGCAGTCCTCCAGGCGGCTGTTCTTGAGGGTCGCCGATCGGAACGAGACCAGGGCACCCTGGCATTGGTGCATGAGCACGTGTCGCAGCGAGGCGTCGGCCAGGTCGAGGCCGGTGAGCCGGCAGCCGATGAACTCGGTCCGGTCGATCTGGGCATTGCGCCAGAAGCCGTTGGCGAGATCGCAGCGCTCGAGCCGCACGTCGGCGAGGGTGAGCCGCTCGAGGTGCGCGCGGCTCAGATCGGTGTCGCGCAGCCAGACCCGCTCGAGGCGCACGTTGCGGGCGCGCGCGCCGGTCAGGCGACCCTGCGCGACGTCCAGGTCGGTGTACGCGCCGTCGTCGGCGACCTCGAGATCGCGGACCAGCGGCACCGCGCGCCCGGTCGGCAGGCGGGGGGCGTCGAGCACCGCTGCCTTCCGTGGTCGACTCACGCTCGGCTCCGGCGATGGCCCACGTCGGCACTCTACACCGCGGGATCGAGGCCGCAAGTGGTATGCCTGGGTGAGACTATGCTGGTGCGGCGACACGGTGTGGCAGGGCCGGACCGCGATGCGGGTGAGCGTCTCGTCGTGGGCGACCACCGAGCCCGATATCGACCGCAGCGTCGAGCCGGTCGCGCGCGTGGCGAAGGGCTGATCGCCGGGGGTGTGCCCGCCCGGCGACAGGCGGGCCGGTGACCCGGGCGCTGGTACACTGGCGGCATGAGACGGATGACCGTGGCCGCGTGCCTGGTCTCCCTCGGGCTGGTCGGGGCGGCGCCGGCGCCGATCTCTCCGGACGCGCGGGAGCGGTTCGCGGCCGGCCTGGCCGCGCACAAGGCGGGCGACTGGGTCACCGCGGCCAGGGAGTTCGCCGATCCCGCGTGGGCGGGGAGCCCGCTCGAGGACTACGCGCGGCTCTTCCAGGCCGAGAGCGTCGCGCGGCAGGGTGACCTGGTCGCGGCGCGGGCGCTGGCCGCGCAGGCCGCGGATCCCACGCCGGAGAGCCGGCTCACGCCCTCCGCCCTGATGCGGGCGGCCGCGGTACTCCGGGAGGCGGGTGATGCGGCCGCCGCGGTGACGGTCCTGCAGCGCGTGGTCACGCGCCTCGCCGACGCGCCGGATGCGCCGCGAGCGCGCTACGCGCTGGGCGAGGCGCTGCTGGCCGCGGGCGATCAGAAGGAAGCGGCGCGGGTGTTCGCGGCGCTGTGGCTGCAGGCGCCCGCCACCTTCGGGGACGCGGCGGAGCGCCAGCTCAAGGCCCTCGCCGATGCCGGCGTGACGCCGCCCGCGCCGAGCGCGCTGGAGCGGGCCGCGCGCGCCGAGCGGCTGCTCGCCTCCGGGCTCATCGAGCGGGCCCGCGGAGAGTCCGAGGCGCTCGTCGCCGAGAAGCCGGCGGCCGACGCGCGCGAGCGCGCGCTGCGGGTGCTGATGAACTCCTCGCGCCGGCTCGGCCGCGACGACGCGGCGCTGGCCGCCGCCACCGACGGCCTGGCCGGGGCGCCGCCCGAGCGCCGCGCGAGCTGGCTGCTCGAGCTGGGCCGGCTCCGCCAGCGCCGCGACCGCGAGGCCGCGCTGGCCACCCTGGACCGGCTGGTGCGCGAGCATCCGAAGAGCAACGACGCGCCGGACGCCCTTCTGCTGAAGGCCGACATCCTCGAGACCGCGGCCCGCCCCGCCGAGGCCGAGAAGACCTACGTGAAGCTGGCCGCCGACTACCCGGACGAGGACGAAGGGGCCAGCGCGCTCTGGCGGCTCGGCTGGATCGCGTGGTTCCGCGGCAATCACGGCGAGGCCACCGCGCGCTGGACCCGGCTCCAGGTCGTGCGGGGCGGGCAGTCGCTGCGGGACGCGGCCACCTACTGGCTCGGCCGGGTGTGGGAGCGGCGGGGCGACCGGGACCAGGCGGCCCGCCAGTTCGCCCAGCTCCTGAAGGACTCGCCGCGCACCTACTACGGCCTGCTCGCGGCCCAGCGCGCGCCCGTGGCTGGGCGAGGCGCAGCCGCAGGCGAGCCGAGCGGATCCGGTAAGTCCGCGCCGGCCGCAGGCCAAGGCCCCTTCGCGTTCCCGGCCGATCCGCTCGAGGGGCTGCAGGGGGACGCCCGCTTCAACCGCGCGTCCGCGCTGCGCGAGGTGGGCCTGCGCGAGTTCGCCGACGAAGAGTTGGACGAGCTGACCCGCCGCTCGGTGGGTGAGCCCCGCCGGCTCTACGCGCTCTCCGCGGCCTACGTGGCCGACGAGCGCTATCACATGGCGCTGCGAATCCTGCGCCGGAGCTTCCAGGGATCCGCCCGCAGCGGCGGGACGTCGCCCCGCGAGTTCTGGGAGATGTTCTACCCGCTCGGCTGGCGCGACGCCCTCACCGCGGCGGCGGGCCGCGCCTCGGTCGACCCGTTCCTGGTCGCGGCGGTGGTGCGCGAGGAGTCCTCGTTCTACCCACAGGCGCGCTCGCGCGTGGGCGCCCGCGGGCTCATGCAGCTCATGCCCGACACCGGGCGCGCGGTGGCCCAGGCCCGCCAGATCCCGTTTCCGGACGCCGAGGTGCTCGACCAGCCGGTGACCAACCTCCAGATCGGCACGATCTTCTTCGGCGGGCTCCTCCGTGAGTTCGGCGACGCGCGGCTCGCCGCCGCCGCATACAATGCCGGCCCCACGCGGGTACGCGAATGGTGGGGCAACCGCAAGACGGACGACCTCGAGGTGTGGGTGGAGCAGATCCCCTACAATGAGACGCGCGCGTTCGTGAAGCGCGTGATGCTCTCGTGGCAGGAGTACCAGCGCGTGTACGGCGAGAAGCCGTCCTGATGCCGGCGCGGCCCGCCCCTCTCTGGCGGCTCGTCGCGGCGGCGGCCGCCGACGC
>DATFUK010000509.1:0-4688 GCA_035260865.1 Candidatus Methylomirabilota bacterium
CTCCGTTGCGCTTACTGAACCTTTCGCTCACTGACATGCGCGCGTACTGAATTCATGCAAGTCGTTCCGCAGCTCGTCGTTTCCACCCTCCTGCTCGGCGGGATCTACGCGCTCATCGCGGTTGGACTCACTCTCATCTTCGGGGTCATGCGCGTCGTCAACTTCGCGCACGGTGAGTTCCTCATGCTCGCCATGTACCTCGCGTTCTGGGCGTTCACCCTCCTCGGGCTCGACCCCTACGTCACCCTCGTGCTCGGCCTGCCCGTCATCTTCGCGGGCGGCTGGCTGAGCTACCGCCTCGTCATGCGCCCGGTCATCCACGCCTCGCACAACGTCCAGATCTTCACCTCCGTCGGCCTGTCGATCGCACTGCAGGCCCTCGCCCTCGTGCTGTGGAGCGCGGACGCCCAGTTCGTGCGCACCAGCTACTACGCGGTGGTGGTGCGGTTCGGCGGGGTGGCGATCAACCTCGCGCAGATCGCCGCGTTCGCGGTCGCGGTCGTCTTCACCGCCGCCCTCTTCGCGTTCATGCGCTGGTCGTACACCGGCAAGGTCATGCGGGCCACCGCCCAGGACCGCCACGCCGCGTCGCTCATGGGGATCGACACCGGCCGCGTCTTCGCGCTCACGTGGGCGGTCGGCATCACCTGCGTCGGGGTGGCCGGGGTGGTGCTCGCCCCGATCTACCCGGTGTACCCGTCGATCGGCCTGCAGTTCGTGCTGATCGCCTACGTGGCGGTCGTGCTGGGCGGGCTCGGGGACATGGTGGGCGCGCTGATCGCGAGCCTGGTCGTCGCCTTCGTGGAGGTGGTGGGGTCCTACGTGATCGGGACCGCATGGAAGGAGGTGATGTACCTCCTCCTGTTCATCACGGTCCTGGTGGTTCGCCCCGCCGGCCTGTTCGGCCAGCGCGGCGCCGAGGTGATCGGCACGTGAGGGGCGCGTGGCCGGCCATCGCCTTCTTCGCCGCGGCCGCCCTCGGGCCGGTCGTGGTCCGCGACGCCTTCTTCCTCGACGGGCTCGTACTGATCCTGCTGTGGGGCGCGACTGGGGCGGCCTGGAACGTGGCGGGCGGCTACGCCGGCCAGGTCTCGCTCGGCCACGCCGCCTTCTTCGGGCTCGGCGCCTACTCGGCCGCGCTCCTCGGCACCAAGTGGGGGGTGTCGCCCTGGATCGGGCTGCTGGTCGGCGCCGTGCTCGCCACCGCGTTCGGCTTCATCCTCGGCTTTCTCAGCAACCGGCTCCGCGGCCCCTACTTCGGGCTGGCCACGATCGCGTTCTCCCAGGTGCTGCTCATCGTGGCGAGCCGCTGGCGCGGCTTCACCTCGGGGTCGGAGGGCATCCCGGTACCCTTCCGCGAGGGCTTCTGGACGCTCGGCATCGTGGACAAGCGAGTGTGGGTCTACCTCATCCTCGGCCTCGCGATCCTGCTCTACCTCGTCGAGCTCTACCTCGAGCGCTCGCGCCGCGGCTACCAGCTCGCCGCGGTGCGCGAGGACGAGGACGCGGCCCTCTCGCTCGGGGTGCCGGCCCGCCGCCTCAAGGTCGCGGCCATCGCGGTCAGCGCGGCGCTCACCGCCATGTGCGGCACCCTGTGGACGCAGTACGTCGGCTTCGTGGATCCCCTGTACGTCTTCTCGGTGGATCTCTCCGTCCGCTTCTGCCTGTTCGCGATCCTCGGCGGCATCGGCACGCCCCTCGGCCCATTCCTCGGCGCGGCCCTCATCACGATCCTCGAGACGTCCCTGCGCGCCCGCTTCGGCGGCATCGGGGCCGGGCTCGTGGGGATCTACCTGATCATCTACGGGGCCGTGCTCATCGGGACCATGCGCGTCGCCCCGCAGGGCCTGCTCCCCTGGCTGGGCGCGCTCCTGCGCCGGCGCCCGCAGCTCGGATCGACTCCGTGAGCCTCCTGTCGGTCGCGGGCGTCACCAAGCGCTTCGGCGGCATCACTGCCAATCGCGACGTCTCCTTCGAGGTGGCCCCCGGCGAGCTGGTCGGCATCATCGGCCCGAACGGATCGGGCAAGTCCACCCTCTTCGAGATCATCAGCGGCTTCTATCGCCCCGACGCCGGCGAGGTGCGCCTGGATGGCGCCGCGCTCACCGGCCTCTCGCCGGACCGGGTGTGCCGCCTGGGGGTGGCGCGCACGTTCCAGAAGCTGCGGCCGTTCTCCGGCCTCACCGTGGTCGACAACGTAGCGGTCGGCGCGCTCACCCGCACCCACGACGTCCGCCACGCGCGCGCCCGCGCCCGCGAGCTCCTCGACCGCGTGGGGCTCGGCGAGAAAGCGGACGCGTACGCGCGCACGCTCTCCACCGGCCAGCGCAAGCGCCTCGAGCTGGCCCGCGCGCTCGCCACCGAGCCGCGGGTCCTCCTGCTCGACGAGGTGACCGGCGGCGTGGACCAGCGCAGCATCCCGGGCCTCGTGCAGCTCGTCCGCGACCTGCATCGCGGCGGGCTCACCCTCCTGGTCATCGAGCACAACATGCGGGTCATCACCGCGGTCGCCCAGCGCATCGTCGCCCTCTACCTCGGCGAGAAGATCGCCGACGGCGCGCCCGACGTGGTGACGCGCGACCCGCGGGTCGTCGACGCCTACCTGGGCCAGGCCTACACCCAGTGACCGCGCCCGGCGCCGCCCCGATGCCGGCTTCCATGCTTTCTGTCGAGGGCCTCGACGTGGCCTACGGCGACTTCCAGGTACTCTGGCAGGCCGCGATGCACGTGGGCGAGGGCCAGATCGTGGCGGTCCTCGGACCGAACGGCGCGGGCAAGTCCACCCTGATGAACTCGATCTCGGGCCTGATCGCGCCCCGCGCGGGGCGCATCACGTTTCTCGGCAAGCGCATCGACGGCCTGCCCGCCCATCGCACCGCGGGGGAAGGCCTGGCCCACGTGCTGGAGCGCCGGCGCCTGTTCCCGTTCCTGACCGTGCTCGACAACCTGCTCCTGGGCGCCCACAACCCGGCCGCGCGCTCGCACCGGGCCGAGTCCCTGGCCCAGGTCCAGCGCCTCTTCCCGATCATCGGCGCACGAGGGGCGCAGCTCGCGCACACCCTCTCGGGGGGCGAGCAGCAGATGGTCGCGATCGCGCGCGGGCTCATGGCGCGCCCGCGCCTGCTCATGATCGACGAGCCGTTCCTCGGCCTGTCCCCGCTCGTGGTCCAGCAGATGGGCGGCCTCATGCGGCGCATCCGCGACGAGCAGGGCATCAGCATCGTGTTCATCGAGCAGAACGTGGAGCTGGCCCTGCGGCTCGCGGATCGGGGCTACATCCTCGAATCGGGACGGACCATCCTGACCGGGTCGTCGGCGGAGCTGCTACGCTCCGACGAGGTCAAGCGCATCTTCCTGGGCGACGTCGCGCTCTGAGCCGCGGCTAGGGCTGGCCGCGGTCCTTGAGCCGCTTCACCAGATCCTCGTAGGACGAGGTGCGAATCACCCGGTCGAACTGCGAGCGGTAGCTCGCGACCAGGCTCACGTTCTCGATCAGCACGTCGTACATGAGCCAGCGCTCGCCCTTGCGGACCACGCGGGCCTCGATCGGGATCTGGGTGCCCTTGGCGGTGACGATCTGGGCCCGCACGGTGGCGAACTCGCCCTCGATCCGCTCGCTCACGTACTGCACGCGCTCCCCGCCGTACTCGCCGATGCGCGAGAGGTAGCCCCGCTCGAGCAGCCCCTGGAACAGCCCGGTGAACTCATCCCGCTCCGCCGCGGAACGCTTGGGCCAGTGGGGGCCGAGGGCGCGGCGCGCCGCCTCGGTCACGTCGAAGGCCTCGAGCGCGACCGCGCGGATCTCGGTCCGGCGCTGGTTCTGGTTGAGCGCGGGGTCCTCGAGGATCCGGACGACCCGGTCGGTGTGGGCGCGCAGCTGGTCGGTGGGGGGGCCGGCCCAGGCGGGAGTGGTGAGCGCGGCCAACAGCAGCAGCAGGGCCGCGATGAACGGACGGGTCAGGCGATGACCTTGATCAGGGCGTTCCGGAGTGCCCGGCCCGTGAACGGCTTCTCGAGCACGTGGGCGCGGATCTTGGCCAGGAAGCGCCAGGGCTCCGCATCGTCCACGTTCCCGGTGATGAAGAGGAAGCGGTTGGTCAGGTCCGGCCGCCGCGTGGTCGCCGCGTAGTAGACGGCCGGCCCACCCCCATCCGGCATGCAGACGTCGCAGACCACCAGGTCGTAGGGCACGCCGCGCACGTGCTCGAGCGCCGCGTCCACGCTCGTCGCGACGTCCACCGTCCAGCCCGTCCGGCGCAGCAGCGTGGTCACGACCTCCGCGACCACCAGCGAGTCGTCCACCACGAGGGCCCGGGAGGGCAGGCGCGTGGGCCCGGGCTCCGCCTGCCAGGTGGCGGGCGACGACCCGATCAGCGCGACGTGCTCCCCTCTCGTCTCGTTGTCTTCCATGACAGCCCAGTAGGAGAGCAAGGTGCTTGCCAGTGGCCGGTGGTGGATAAGTCATTGATCTCCTTGTCCTATTTCTCGACCGCGCAAGATTGCCCCGATCCGCCCGCATACAAAGCGCGGCACCCCCCGGCAACAATCCGTCGTTACGCCGGTCAGGCGGGCGCGGAGTGGAGGCGCAGCCGCGCCACCACCGGCAGGTGATCCGACGCGACGCGGGCCAGGCGGCTCCGGTGCACGCGAAAGCCGTCAGCGCCCAGGCCCCGGTCCCAGTAGATGCG
>DATFUK010000510.1:0-3877 GCA_035260865.1 Candidatus Methylomirabilota bacterium
GGACCACAAGGCGGCCAACGACATGGTCGAGCAGGTGGTGAAGACCTACGGCCGCATCGACATCCTGGTCAACGTGGCCGGGATCCTGCGCGACCGCATGATCTTCAACATGGCCAAGGAGGAGTGGGACGCGGTCCTCGCCGTGCATCTGGACGGCACCTACTTCTGCACGCGGGCCGCCGCCCCCCACATGCGCGAGCAGAAGTACGGGCGCATCATCTCGATGTCGTCGGTCTCCGCGCTCGGCTCGCCCGGACAGCCCAACTACGGGGCAGCCAAGGCCGGTATCATCGGGCTCTCCTGGTCCACCGCCAACGGCATGGCCAAGTACAACGTGACGTCGAACGCGATCATGCCGAGCGGGGCGACCCGGATGATCGATTCCACCCCGCGCGGCCGGCAGGTCTTCGAGCAGACCGGGAAGTGGCCGAGCGAGCAGGCCATCGGCACCGAGCGCGATCCGGACAACGTGGCGCCGCTCGTGGTCTACCTGTCCAGCGAGGGCGCGGGCCACGTCAACGGTCAGGTCTTCCACTCCTTCGGCTACGGCTACACCCTGATGGCGCTGCCCGAGCCCATCCGCCGCATCGAGGCCGATCGCAAGCTCGATCCCGAGGAGCTGGCCAAGTTCTTCCCGGACACGCTCGGCAAGGGTCTGCACGAGCCGCCCGGCACCAACTTCGGCAAGAGCCTCAACGAGCGGCCCAAGGAAGAGTGGAAGGATCTCGGCAAGGGCGTGCGGTACTGGCAGGCTCCCTGGGAGGCAAGCTCCTAACTCACCCTGTAGGGACACGTTGCGCTTGACTGCGCTCGCCTTGACTCATTAAATGGCGCCGGCCCGATGGTCCACGAGGGAGGGTGGCGCATGGGACGCGCACGGGTGAGCCGCGGGAGTCGCCGCCTCCTGGCCGGAGCCGTGCTCGCAAGCTTGCTGGAGGGTTGCGGAAGCTTCCAGGGCGACGTCAAATTCGGACCCCGAATGGGGTTTCGACCCGACGATCCCAAGTTCGAGATGTCCGCTACGGCGTGCGACGCGCTGAAGAAGTACGTCATCTACGCGGAGAACTTGAAGGAAGCATACCGAACCCGGGCGACCCAGAATCGCACCTGGATCTACGTCGCAGCCATCGGCGGCCTGGGCGTCGCCGCGGCGAGTGGCGCTCTTGCCGCCGCGACCGCGGTCGCCGCCGGCACCCTCGCGCTGCTGGCCATCAGCGGCGGCTTCACGTCCGCCGCATTCGCGACCATCGACAACTCGGAGCTCGCCAACGTCTACACGGTCGCGGCCAACAACATCGATACCGCCATGGGGAACGTCCAGGCTCGAATCTCCCGGTGTCGCGGCAACGAGAACGAGTGCGCGGGCCAGCTCGCGTACCTGACCACCGCGAT
This sequence comes from Candidatus Methylomirabilota bacterium, assembly GCA_035260865.1. GTDB lineage: Bacteria > Methylomirabilota > Methylomirabilia > Rokubacteriales > CSP1-6 > CAMLFJ01. The sequence goes on from DATFUK010000510.1 coordinate 1,393, forward strand.
GGCGGGCGCGCGCAACACCCTGGAGACCGCGCGGACCTCGTCTGCGGCGGGGTCTCTGGCCCGGGCGAGCGCGCAGAAGACCCTGCTCGACCAGGAGATAACCAAGGTCACGGCGGACGCCAAGGCGAGGGACGCGGCCCTCAAGGCGAAGAAGACCGCGGTCGACGCGGCCAGCACCAAGGCCTCGGCCGACGCCGCTCAGGACAAGGCAACGAAGATGTCTCCGGCTGACCCCGCGAAGCCGGCGGCTGACCGAGACGCCGCGGACAAGAAGGCGGCCGCCGACAAGGCCAGAGCCGAGGCCGAGGCCGCCGCGGCAGAGGCAAAAGCCGAAGCCGAGGCCGACCCGGACGCGGTGGCCAGGGCGGCGGCCACGACGCCCGTAAGCCCCTCCTGCTTGTAAGCGCCTCGCCCGGGGCTCCTCTACTCCGGAACGGCGGGTCTTGGTACACTGGCCCGCAACACCCCGGTCACTTCCAAGCCACCCCTGGTCGGAGGCGCGTTGAGCAACGTCCTGCTGGTCTGCCACGCCAATACCTGCCGCAGCGTGATGGCCCACGTCCTCCTGGAGAAGATGCTCGATGCACGCGGGGTGAATGGCAACGTCAGGGTGCGCTCGGGCGGTATCGCGAACCACGCCCGCGACGGCATGATCCCCTCGCTCGACGCGCGCATCGTGCTGCGCGAGGACGACATCCACCTCGCCGAGGACGCGTTCGCCTCCACCGACCTGCGGCGCCACCGCGAGATCGTGGCCGCGGCCGACCTGATCGTGACCATGACCGCGCAGCAGAAGGAGATGCTCGGGGCCTACGAGGAAGCCCAGGGGCGTGCGATCCTGACCCTGCACGAGCTGGCCGGCGAGGGCGGCGACGTGGACGATCCGTTCGGCCAGGGCGAGGACCGCTACCGCGCGACGAAGGACGAGATCAAGCGCTGCCTCGAGCTGGGCGTGGACCGGATGCTGACCCTGCTGAAGGAGACAAGCCGATGAGCGACGAGCAGATTCTCTATGACCCCACCGCCGAGCCGCGGATCCTCGCGTCGGGCCTGGCCCCGCGCCTGGAAAGCCTCGAGGGCAAGCGGGCGGGCATCCTCGACAACAGCAAGGCCAACGCGGGCACCCTGATGCTCGCGGTGGTCGCGCGCCTCAAGGAGAAGTACGGCGTGCGCGACGTGGTGAAGCGCGAGAAGGGCATCGCGGGCGCGCCGAACCCCGACATCCTGGCCGCGCTCACGACGTGCGACTTCGTCCTAGTCGGCAGCGCCGACTGAGGGTCGTGCACGTCGTGGAGTATCCACGGCGCCATCGTGCTGGAGCAGCGGGGGATCCCCACCGTGGTCATGGGGACGTATGAGTTCGAGCAGCTCGCCAGGCTCGAGTCGAAGAACCGCGGGCTCGCCGACCTGCCCCTGGCCCTGATTCCCCACCCGCTGGGCGGCATCCGCGAGGACGAGGTCGTGAAGAAGGCGGAGCTCGCGGTCGAGATCGTCCGCAAGGCCGTCACTCGCGCATGAGCGCGCTCGGGCCGGAGGCCAGAACTCTTCGTATGGGCGGTGGTTACTCCGCCATCAACCGTCACTACCAGGATCAGGGCTGGACGGATGGGCTCCCGATCGTGCCGCCCACCGAGGACGCTCTCCGCGAGTTCCTGCGCTGCACCGACCGGGCCCCGCGCGAGGTGGTGGCGGTGCTGCCGCCGCGCCAGGGCGAGGCCACGACGGAGCGCATCGCGATCAACGCGATCATGGCGGGCTGCCAGCCGGAATACCTGCCGGTCATCCTCACCGCGGTCGAGGCGCTGGCCGATCCCGCATTCAACCTCGATTCCATCCAGGCCACCACCCACCCGGTGGCGCCGCTGATCATCGTCAACGGGCCCATCGCGAAGGAGATCGGCATCAACGCGGGCTACAACGCCTTCGGCCAGGGCTTCCGCGCCAACCTCACGATCGGCCGCGCGATCCGCCTCCTGCTGATGAACGTGGGCGGCGGCCTGCCCGGCACCGGTGACCGCGCGACGCAGGGCACTCCGGCCAAGATCGCCTACTGCGTCTCCGAGAATGAGGACGCGACCCCCTGGGAGTCTCTGCGGGTCGAATGGGACTGCCCGGCCGACGCGAGCCTGGTCACCGCGATCGCCTGCGAGGGGCCGCACAATATCCAGGACCATTTCAGCTACACCGGCCTCGGTATCCTCAAGGTGATCGCGGGCGCCATGGGCCAGGCGGGCAGCAACAATATCCTGGCCGGCGGCCATCCGCTGCTCTCGCTCGGTCCCGAGCACGCGGCCACCATCGCGCGCGACGGCTACACCAAGCGGCAGGTCAAGGAGTTCCTCTTCGAGCACGCGCGCTTCCCGCTCGCGCGCCTGGGCGACGAGTACCGCACGCACCTGATCCAGCGTGGGGCCAAGGACGCGCCCGATACCATGGTGCCGGCGGTGCGCTCCGCCGACGACGTCACCGTGATCGTCACCGGCGG
>DATFUK010000511.1:0-2257 GCA_035260865.1 Candidatus Methylomirabilota bacterium
AGCACGGTGCCGCCGTCGGCGGCGAGGTCGCGCACGAAGGCGTAGGCCTCGCGGAACTTCTTGAGGGTCTTTTGTAGATCGATGATGTAGATGCCGTTGCGCTCGCCGAAGATGTACTTCTGCATCTTCGGGTTCCAGCGCTTGGTCTGATGGCCGAAGTGCACCCCGGCCTCCAGCAGCTCCTTCATGGTCAGCGATGCCATGGTCCTGCCGTCCTTTCCGTCGTCGTTCGGTTGGCCTCCGGTCGCGAGCGGCCGGCCCCCGGAAAGGGGGGCGACACTTCCCCGGGGGCCGACGCGGCCCGCGGAGACCGAAGCTCGCAACCGTGCGTGTTAGGTCGTGTACTTCGCGTTGATTCGAACGTACTCCTCACTGAGGTCCGATGTCCACACCGCGTCCTCGCCCCGTCCCAGTTCCAGGTCGATGGCGATGGTGTAGCTCGTCCCGCCCATCACCTCGTGAATCCGGTCGAGGCGGGCTCCCGCCCGCAGCATCCCCTTCTCCACGAGCAATTCGCCCCCGATCGCGATGGCCACCCGGTCCGCGGCCACCCGGGCCGGGCCCTTGCCCAGCGCCATCATGATGCGGCCCCAGTTGGGGTCGGCGCCGTTGATCGCGGTCTTCACGAGCGGGGAGTTGGCCACCGAGCGGGCGGCTAGCACCGCCTCCCGCCGGGTGCGGGCGCCGCGCACCGCGATCTCCACGAGCTTCGTCGCGCCCTCGCCGTCCTCGACGAGCATGCGGGCGAGGCGCTCGGTGATGGCCTCGAGCGCGCGCGCGAACTGGCGCAGCCCCTTGCCTCCGCGCTCGAGCGACGCGTTCTCGGCCAGCCCGTTGGCGAGCAGGGCCACCGTGTCGCTGGTGGACTGGTCGCCGTCCACCGTGATGCGGTTGAACGAGCGGTCGACCGAGCGGCGGAGCACGCGGGGCAGCGAGTCGCGCGCCACCATCGCGTCGGTGGCGAGGAAGCAGAACATCGTCGCCATGTGCGGCTCGAGCATGCCGACGCCCTTGGCGATGCCCCCGATGGTGACCGGCCGGCCCGCCACGTCGACCCGCAGGGCGGCTTCCTTCGGCCGCGTGTCGGTGGTCATGATGGCCTCGGCCGCGAGCCGCCCGCCCTGCGGCGAGAGGCCCTTCACCAGCTTGGGCAGCCCGGCTCGGATCTTGTCCATCGGCAGCGGCTGGCCGATGACGCCGGTGGAGGCGATCAGGACCTGGCGCGGCGGGATGCGCAGCAGCTCCCCGGTGATCCGGGTCATCTCGCGCGCGTCCTTCACCCCCTGCTCGCCGGTGCACACGTTCGAGCAGCCCGCGGAGGCGAGGATCGCCTGGGCCCGGCCGTCACGCACGTGCTCCTGCGAGACGAGCACCGGCGCGCCCTTGTCCTGATTGGTGGTGAACACCGCGGCCGCGCGCGCGGGTGACGACGAGTAGACGAGGGCCAGATCCTTCCTACCGCTCGGCTTGATGCCCGCCGCGATGCCGGAGGCGAGGATGCCGGGCACGGCGGTGATGCCCCCCTCCAGCCACTGAAAGTCCGCCATGCGGGCTACGGATACACCGGAGGCGCTTCGAGACCGGTCCGCTCGTCCCACCCCATCATGATGTTGAGGCTCTGGATGCCGTTGGCGGAGCCGCCCTTGCCCAGGTTGTCGAGCGCCGACACGCACACCGCGCGCTTGGTGCGCGGGTCGGCCACCACCGTGACGTCGCAGTAGTTCGAGCCCACCACCGACCGGGTGGTCGGGCGCTGGCCCTCGTCGAGCACCCGCACGAACGGCTCGCCCGCGTAGAACTCGCGGTAGAGCGCGACCAGCTCCGCGCTGGTCGCCGGCCGGGTGAGCGGGACCGACGCGGTCGTGAACAGGCCACGGTTGAGGGGAACGAGGTGAGGGGTAAAGCTCACGATCACTTGCTGTCCCGCGAGGGCGGAGAGCTCCTGCTCGATCTCCGGCGTGTGGCGATGGGTGGCCAGGCCGTAGGCCTGCACGTTCTCGTTGGCCTCGGTGAAGAGATACATCGGCTCCGCCTTGCGCCCCTGCGCTCCGGCCCCGGTGACGCCGGACTTGCCGTCGATCACGATGCCGTCCACACTCCCGAGCCCGTTCTTGAGCAGCGGCGCAATGGCGAGGATCGCTCCCATCGGGTAGCAGCCGGGCGAGGCCACCAGCGACGCGCCCGCGACCTGCTTGCGGTGCAGCTCGGGCAGACCGTAGACCGCCTCGGCCAGCCCATTCGCGTCCTCGTGGGGCGC
>DATFUK010000512.1:0-7093 GCA_035260865.1 Candidatus Methylomirabilota bacterium
AGAAGTTACACATCTGGATGTGGTCCTCGCGCCAGCTCCGCTTGCCGGAGAGCGATTCAACCTCGATGCCCTCGAGCGCCTTCACCACCTCGGCCTTGCTCGGCCACTTCTTGGTGGTCGCGTAGGCCTTCTCCACCGCCGCCTTGTAGGACTCGATGTTGAAGTAGGCGTGGTCGCACTCGTAGGCGGGGTACTCGTTGTACTTGGCCTTGTACTCACGCACGAACTGCCTGAGCAGCGCGCTGCCCTTGGGGTCGTCGAAGTACATGGTGTTGTAACCGAGCAGGAGCCCCTCGGGGGTGAACTCCTTCTTGAGCGAGTCGTGCACCCCGCCCGCGGTGGTGAAGACGCCCTTCATGCTCTTGAAGAGCCCGACCGCGGCGGCCTGCTTCATGATGATGGTCGCGTCGCCCGACCAGAACGAGCACATCAGGAGATCCGGCTTGGCCTGCTGGATCGCCGCGATGTGGGAGGTGAAGTCGGTCACCCCGAGCTTGGGGAAGAGCTCGAGCACGAACTTCACGTCCGGGATGTAGCGCTTGAGCACCGCCTGGTAGGTCTCCCAGCAGTCGTGGCCGTAGGAGTAGTCGTTGCCGATGCCGGCCACCGTCTTGACGCCCTTGAAGTACTTGGGGGTGAGCTGGCCGGCCACGATGGCCTCGACCTCGTTGTCCACGCTGCGGAAGGCCCACTTGGGGTTGGGCATGGTCTCCTCCACGCCCTTCTGGGTGGTGCCGTCCCAGGAGAGCCACGGCACCTCTATCTCCTCGGCGACCGGCCCGAGCGCGAGGGTCACCCCGGTGGAGATGCCGCCGATGACCACCTCGACCTTGTCCTGCAGGATCAGCTTGCGGTAGCGCTCGACGGTGTCCTTGGGAGTCGACTCTTCCTCCACCACCAGCTGCACCGGGCGTCCCAGGATGCCGCCCGCCTTGTTGACCCGCTCGACCCACCACTCCGTGCCGCGCAGCCCGGCCTGGCCCACCGGCGCCGCGATGCCGGCGCGGATGGCCAGGATCCCGATCTTGACCGGGTCCGACGGCACTCCGGGCTTGGCCTGGCCGCGGGCCACCGCGGGGAACCCCACCGCGCCGACCGTCGCGGCGGCGCCGGCCACCTTCAGGAACTCGCGTCTCGTCGTCGCCATGAGGCTCTCCTCTGTGAGAGTGATGTGTCTCAGCCCTGGAGCCGCTTGCGCGCCAGCGCCACGCCGGCGGTGAGACGCTTGAGCTTCTCGAACGCCACCCAGCGCGGCACCGGGAAGAAGCCGCAGTCCGGCAGCAGCGACAGGCGCTCGGCCGGGATCGATCGCAGGCAGAGCGCCACCCGCTCCGCGATGTCCTCGGGAGTTTCCATGTAGAAGCTCTTCACGTCAACCACCCCGCAGGCCACGTCGCGGTCCACCCCGATTTCCTTCCACATCTCGATCTCGGCCATCTCCCGGTTGGCGTACTCGAACACGAACTGGTCGCACCGGGTCTCGAGCAGCATCGGGAACATCCAGCGATACGACCGCTTGCCCCGCGGCCGGGAGAGGAGGTTACCGAAGCAGACGTGGTAGCCGATCTTGGCCTTCACGCCGTCCACGCAGGCGTTGAACATCTTCACGTACTCGGCGGCCTGGCCGGGCACGATGGCCGCGGAGGGCTCGTCCACCTGGATCCAGGTGGCCCCGGCGGCGGCGAGGGCCTTGAGCTCCGCGTTGACCGCGGGCACCAGGTCCCAGCACAGCGCGAGGCGGTCTCCGTCGTAGGCGTCGCCGGGCCGGGTCTGGATGTGGATCGAGAGCGTGACCGGCCCCGGGCACGTGGCCTTCACCGGCCGGTCGGTCTGGGTCACCAGGTACTTGAACTCGTCCACGGTACCGAGCCCCTTCGGCACCGTGACCTTCCGGGTCGCCCGATAGCGGGGCACGCTGTCGTAGGCGTAGAGACCGGTCTTGCGCAGCGGCTCGAGCGTCTCGAGGCCGTCCATGTGCCCGTAGAAGGTCTGCACGAAGAAGTAGCGGCGCATCTCGCCGTCGCAGAGCACGTCGATGCCCGCGCGCTCCTGGTCGCGGATCGCGAGCTGGGTCGCGTCGTCGAAGGTCTCGCGCACGTCGGTCTGCCCGTACTCGCCCGCCTTGATCTTGTCGAGCGCGGTCCAGAACCACGACGGGAAGCCGTGGCTGCCCATCACGTGGGTATAGAGGAGCGGAAGGGTGGTGGCCATGCGTGTCCTTTCTACCTCGGAGCCTCTCTCAAGGGAGGCGGCGGCGATTCAGGAAGGCCGTGATGCGCGCCTGCGCGTCGGGGGCGGCCCGGAGCGCCGCGTAGGCGCGGGGCTCGGCGCCGCCCCGGCCCGCGCGCAGGTCCGCGGTGATGGTCTTGGTCGCGGCCAGCCCGCCGCGCGGGGAGCGCGCGACCTGCTGCGCCAGCTCGAGCGCGGCGGCCTCGAGCGCGCCGTCCGCGACCACGCGGGTGACCAGGCCCATGCGGTGGGCCTCGGCCGCGTCCACCACGCGGGCGGTGAGCATCAGATCGCGGGCGTGGGCGCCGCCCGCGATGTCGAGGAGCCGCGCGATGCCGTAGCCGGGATTGAAGCCGAGCGTGACCTCGGGCAGCCCGAAGCGCGCGGAGCTCTCGGCCACGCGCAGGTCCTGGGCGATCGCGAGCATGAGGCCGCCGCCCAGCGCGTGGCCCTGCACCGCCGCGACCGTGACCTGGGGCAGGGCCGCGAAGCCGTCCATGATGCGCTGCCAGCGTCCGGAGAGCGTCTCCGCCTCCACCGGGGAGAGCGTCGGCATCTCGGCGATGTCGGCGCCCGCGCAGAAGGACCGGCCGCGGCCGGCCACCACCACCGCCCGGACCTCGTCCATCGTGGCGAGGCGCGCGAGCGCGGCGTCGAGCGCGTCCGCCATCGCCCGGCTGAGCGCGTTGCGGGCCTGCGGACGCTCCAGCGTGAGCCGGCCCACCGGACCGTCCGCGGTCAGGGTGGCGGCGGGGGCGTCGGTCATGCGAGCAGCCGCTTCGCGACGATCTCGCGCATGATCTCGGAGGTGCCGGAGGCGATCGTCCACAGGCGCACGTCGCGGAAGAAGCGCTCGACCGGGAACTCGCTCATGTAGCCGTAGCCGCCGTGCAGCTGCACCGCCTGGTAGGCCACCCGGTTGGCCACCTCGGTGGCGAAGAGCTTCGCCATCGAAACCTCGGTGACGCAGTCGCGGCCGGCGGTGTAGAGCGACGCCGCGTGGTACACGAGGTGGCGCGCCGCCTCGATCTCGGTGGCCATGTCGGCCAGCCGGTGCCGCAGCGCCTGCCTGGCCGCGAGGGGCTCGCCGAACGCGTGCCGCTCCCGCACGTATGCGAGCGTGTCGTCCAGCGCCTGGGCCGCGCCGGAGAGCGCAAGCACCGCGGCCATGATGCGCTCGCGCTGCAGGCCGGCCGCGAGCTGGTGGAAGCCCCGGCCTTCCTCGCCCAGCAGATTCTCGGCGGGCACCGGGCAATTCTCCAGGGCGAGCTCCGCGGTGTCGGAGGCGCGCATGCCCATCTTGTCGAGCCGCCGGCTCACCGTGAAGCCGGGGGTGTCGCGCTCCACCAGGAACATCGAGATGCCGGCGTGGCGCCGCTCCGCGGTGCCGGGGCCGGTGCGCGCGGCCACGAAGTACAGGTCGCCGTACACGCCGTTGGTGATGAAGATCTTGCTGCCGGTCAGGCGATAGCGGCCGCCGTCGCGCTCCGCGCGGGTGGCGATGCCCGCCATGTCGGAGCCGGTGCCCGGCTCGGTGATGCCCAGCGCGCACACCGTCTCCCCGCTCACGATGCCCGGGAGGTACCGGCGCTTCTGCGCGTCGGTGCCGTAGCGGGTGAGCCAGGGCGAGGACATGTCGGTGTGCACCAGCACGCTGAATGCGACCCCGCCGGAGCGGCAGCGGGCCATCTCCTCGCCCAGCACCACGCTCGAGAGGAAATCGCCGCCCGCGCCGCCGTACTCGGCGGGGAACTCGAGCCCAAGGAGGCCCAGCTCGCCGAGCCGCCGCCAGAACTCGCGCGGGATCCGCCCCGCGGCCTCCCAGGCGTCCACCTGGGGCGCGACCTCCTTCTCCACGAAGGCGCGGACCGTCCGGCGGAGCATCTCGTGCTCGTCGGTGAACGTCGGCAGCGACATTTCAGCGCGGGGTCAGCGCGGGCGGGCGCCCGCGGTCACGGCACCCTCACGTAGCCTTCCATCAGCCGGCGCGCGGTGCGGTACACGGTCACGCGCTCGGCCCAGGCCGCGCCGTCCTTCCGGCCCACCGTGGCCGCGATCGGGAGCACCCCCGACGGGTGCCCCAGCCGCAGGTCGCCGACGCGGCCGCCCGCGCACTCGCTCACCACCGTGCCGTCGATCTGGGCGGCCACCGCGAGGCACATGGCCGCGGTCAGCGCGAAGGCGCGGTGGGCATTGCCCATCGAGATGCAGCGCGCGACCACGTCGGTCTGCTCGGCGTCGTAGGCCGCCCCGTCGAGCGCGACGAAGCCGGTGGGCGGCGCCACCACCGCGATCTTCGGCGTGGCCGCGCTGCCCGGGATGCCCATGGCCTCGGCGGCGCCGACGCGGATCGCCTCGAGCCGCGCCACGAGCGCTTTGTCGCCGTCCATCGCCTGCGGCGTCTCGGTGCCGGTGAGCCCGAGATCCTTGGCGCGGACGAACACCATCGGGTTGGTGGCGTCCACCATCGACGCCTCGACCCCCGCGATGATCTCGCGGGCCCGCCCGGACGGCAGGAGGCGACCGGTGCGGGAGCCTCCCGGGTCGAGGAAGTCGAGCGCGATGCGGGCCCCGAGGCCGGCCACGCCGGGCAGCTCGAAGTCGCCCAGCACCGCGGCCTCGCCGTCCGTCACCGGGACGCGCGCCACGATGATCTTCTTGGTGTTGGTGTTGTGGATCCGCACCGCGGTCAGGCCGTCCGCGGAGGGCACGAGGCGCTCGTCGATCGCGAAGGGGCCCACCGCGGAGGAGCAGTTGCCGCAGTTGCCGGTGTAGTCCACCACGGTCCGGCTCACCTCGACCTGCGCGAAAGTGTAGTCCACCTGGGCGTCCGGGTGGGTCGGCGCGCCGATGATGAACGCCTTCGAGAGCGAGGAGATGCCACCGCCGAGCCCGTCGAGCTGGCGCCCGTAGGGATCGGGGCTGCCCAGCGCGGAGAGCAGGATCCGGTCGCGCTCGGGCCCCGCCGAGGGCAGGTCGCGCTCGTGAAAGGCCAGGCAGCGGCTGGTGCCGCCGCGCATGTAGACCGCCCGGACCCGATGCTGGGCCATGAGCTATTCCCCCCTACCCTCGCTCTCGCTCGGGCCGACTATTGGATCCGCTCGCCTCGCCTGCGGCTTCAGCTCGCCCAGCGGCGGTCTGGGTGAGCAGGCCGCCGGCCAGCAGCATGTCGCGCTCGCGCGGGCTCAGGATCGAGCGCATCCGAAAGCGCGCGCCGGAGCGCCGGTTGACCACCGCGACCGCGGTGCCCGCGGCGAGGCTCTCGCGCAGGCTCCCGAAGTCGAGCACGTCGTCGCGCTCGATGGCGTCGGCGTCCGCCGGGTTCTCGAACTCGAGCGGCGCGATGCCCCAGTTGATCAGGTTGGAGCGGTGGATGCGGGCGAAGCTCTTGGCCAGCACCGCGCGCACCCCCAGGTGCAGCGGCGAGAGCACCGCGGCCTCGCGCGAGGAGCCCTGGCCGTAGATCTCGCCGCCCACGATGACTCCGCCGCCCGCCGCGCGGGCGCGCGCGACGAACTCGGGGTCCACGTTGCGGAAGCAGAACTCCGCGATCGCCGGCACGTTGGAGCGGAACATCAGCACCGCGGTGCCGGAGGGCGAGATGTCGTCGGTGGAGACCTTGTCGCCGAGCTTGATGAGCACCGGCGCGCTCAGGCGCTCCTCGGTCGGGACCCCGCGCGGCACCGGCTTGATGTTCGGGCCCTTGAGGACTTCCGTCCCCGCCGCCTCGGACGCCGAGAGCGGCGGGATCAGCCCGGCCACCGAGGCCAGCAGCGAGCTCGGCCAGTGCCGCTCGGGCGGGGTGCCGGCTTTTCGGGGGTCGCTGATCCTTCCCGTCAGCGCGGACACCGCGGCGGTCAGAGGGGAGCACAGGTAGACGGAATCGTCCCGCGTGCCACTCCGGCCCGGGAAGTTGCGGTTGAAGGCGCGCAGGCTGCGCCCGCCCGAGGCCGGCACGTGACCGATGCCCGCGCAGGCGCCGCAGGTGGGCTCGGAGATCGTGGCCCCCGCCGCGAGCAGGGGCGCGAGCAGCCCTTCGCGCGCCATCACCTCGAGGATGCGATGGCTGCCCGGGAAGACCACGAAGGAGACCGACGACGCCACCTTCCGGCCCTCGAGCACGCGGGTCACCGCCTGCATGTCCTCCCACGAGGAGTTGGTGCAGGAGCCGACCATCACCTGCTCGATCTCCAGTCCCTCGACATCGGATACCGGAACCACGCGGTCCGGCGACCCGGGCATGGCGATCAGAGGCTCGAGGCCGCCGAGATCCAGCTCGATCCGGTCGTCGTACTCCGCGTCGGCATCCGGGGCCAGCGGCCGCCAGTCCGCCTCGCGTCCGAGGAGCCGGAAGTACTCGCGGGTCGCCTCGTCCGACGGGAACACGCTGGTGGTGAGCGTCAGCTCGGCGCCCATGTTGCAGATGGTGGCCCGCTGGGGCAGGGAGAGCGTCGCCGCGCCGGGCCCGCCATACTCGAAGATGCGGCCGCTGCCCCCGCGCACCGTGTACCGTCGCAGCAGCTCCATGATCACGTCCTTGGCCGAGACCCACGGCCGGAGCCGCCCGGTGAGCCACACCGAGGTCACGCGCGGCATCACGACGTGATACGGCCCGCCGCCCATGGCCACCGCCACGTCGAGGCCGCCCGCGCCGATGGCGAGCATGCCGGTCGAGCCGCAGAGCGGGGTGTGGCTGTCGGTGCCCAGCACGAACTGGCCGGGCACGCTGAACGACTCGAAGTGCACCTGGTGGCAGATGCCGTTACCCGGCTTGGAGAACCAGGCGCCGTACCGGCCCGCCGCGGTCTGGAGATACCGGTGGTCGTCCGAGTTGCGGGAGTCCACCTGGTAGACGTTGTGGTCG
>DATFUK010000513.1:0-2509 GCA_035260865.1 Candidatus Methylomirabilota bacterium
CGGGCCGAGACGGCGCCGGTGTCGGCGATCAGGAGCTCGGCGACCGAGACGGGCAGCTTGAATCGCCGCGGCCCGGCGCTGCCCGGGTTGACGAACAGAACGCCCTGTCGCTCCACGACCAGGGGCTTGTGCGAGTGGCCCGAAACCACTACATGAACGCCGGCGGTCGCCGGCTCGATGTCGAGCTCCGCGAGGTCGTGGATGGCGTACACACAGACGCCCCCGACCCTGAGCAATTCGGTCTCGCGCATGCGCCCGGCCCAGGCCCCGCGATCGTTGTTGCCGCGCACCGCGGTGACCGGGGCCAGCGCGGCGAGCTCGTCGAGGATGCCGGCATGGCCGATGTCCCCGCCGTGCACGATGTGGGCGCAGCCGCCGAGGAACGCCTTGGCCTCCGGCCTCAGCAGGCCGTGCGTATCGGAGATGAGCCCTATCCTCATGCCGACCCTATCCCCCACAGATCTCCCCGAGCTGTCCTTCGACGGGCAGGTCGCCCTCCAGCCTCACCACCGGACACGGGAGGGCCGCCAGCCAGGCCTCATGCATGGCGCGACTCCTCATCTCCGGGCCGCCGGTGTCGTACCGGCCGGCCCACTCGAGAAACTCCGCGTGCGCCCCGTGAAGCGCTCCACCCGGCGCGATGGCGTGCTGACCATAGCGCCCGACCTCCCGCGCCCGGAGGCGCGCGAGGCGAACCGGCGCCGGAACGAACAGGAACACGACCAGCTCGAACTCCGGGATGAGGGGATCGCCCCAGCCGCAGAGCGAGCCCGACAGGGCCCAGCGCTCCGCCTCGTGGAGCGCCGCGCGCAGCGACGCCAGCCGCTCCTCCCGCGGTCTCTGCTCGCGATAGGGCGGATCCGTCCGGAGCCAGAAGAAGTCGTCGGTGTCCAGGTGGCGGTGGCCGTATCGCGTGGCCAGCTCCGCCGCCAGCGAGGTGGTCCCGCTCCCCGATGCACCGACGATGTGAATGCGATCCGGCAGCCCAGCCGGCGGCGACGGCAAGGGGATCATGGCGATCCTGCGACAATACCCCGGACCGCCCACGCGCGCGCGGTCAGCTCGATCGGCCCGTCTTCCGCGGAGGCCAGGCGCGCCCGGAGGCGCAGCCGGATTCGCTCGCGCACGTCGTCGCCCACCGAGGCCAGATAGCTCGGGGCCGCGCCGGTCTTGCCGAGGAACGGGTTCCAGTAGTCCTCGAAGTTGCGGAAGGCCGCGGGAATCTCGATGGCGCGAGCCGTCACGTCCTCGAGCCCCACCCGCTCGAACAATGCCTGGAGCGGCCCGGGCTGGCAGATCGGGAACCGCTCGGCCTGATCGAGCTTCGCATCCTCCGGGCTCACCGTGACGGCGGCATCCCAGAAGTGCCGCGTCATCTGCATGCCGCCCGCATAGTCCCAGACGTAGGCCGCGACCGAGCCGCCCGGCCTCGTGACCCTCATCATCTCCCGCGCCATCGCTTCGTGATCCCGCACGAAGTTGAGCACCAGGCCGGAGACCGTGACGTCCCGGTCGGCCGAATCCAACCGCAGACGAGTCGCATCGCCGATCTCGAAGCGGACCCGGGGGTCTCCGATGGCCTGCCGGGCCCGGGCCACGAAACCCTCCGACGAGTCGATGCCGACGATCGACGACGGCTCCCACATCGTCAGGATGCTGGAGGTCAGTGCTCCGGTCCCGCAGCCGACATCGGCCCACGCGAGGCCGGGAGACGGCGTGAGCCAGCGAAGGAACTCGATCGCGATCCTCCGGCTCCACCGCCCGACGTACGCCTCGTAGGCGTGACCCGAATTCCACGAATCTGCCGCGGTCCTGCTCATCGCGCCGCCGCGGTCCCGCCCACCCGCGCCGTCATCAGGTGACTCAAGCTACATTCGCCTCGAACTCGTCCGGATCGTACATGCGGTACATGCCGGTCACGCCGGCCTCCGGGCCCGGTACGATGGAGAAGCCGCGGCGACCGAGATCCAGCGTCGGCTGGGGCGAACGGTCAGGCACGAGGTCAGCCCACCCGCTTCCAGGTCAGCGTCCGGGTGACCGCCGTACCGTCCTGGGAGCTGGTCTGCACCTGGATGACGAGGCGGTCACCCTGGACTTCCATGACGCGCGTCAGGACCAACCCGACATTCTCCGGAGACAGCGCGCCCGCCAGCTGCTGAGTGACCGTCCCCAGAGCATCGTCGACCATATAGGTCCCGAAGTACGCGTCGTATCCGCCTTGTGCCCGGCTGTTGTTCAGCGCACCGCTGAGCCCGTCCGCAGCCGCGAGAGACCGGTCGCGCTTCATGAATTGAGCGGCGAAGTGGCCCGACCGATCGTAGAAGAGGAGGGCAATCGGGTCGTCGCCAAGCGAAGCTTCAACCTGGCGCTCCCCTTTCGCCGTGACATCGATGCGCGACTCGAGCAGCCAGGTCCCCGGCAGGCTGGAGGACAGCGCGACCCGCGGCTCATTCATGCTATCCACGAGAAAAGAACAGCGGGACGAACCAGATGAGCCCTCCGTACGCGC
>DATFUK010000514.1:0-2340 GCA_035260865.1 Candidatus Methylomirabilota bacterium
CACTTCGTCGCTCCCGGCATCGCGTGGCTCATCAACACCTCGTTCCACGCGGCCCCGTGGGGCATCTCGCCCGACGCCGCCAAGCAGATGGGCTACCACCGCGAGCTCGAGGTCGCCTGCGAGACCCTCAAGAAGATGCACCGGCGCGGGATCCGCATCCTGCCCGGCGGCGACTACGGCTTCGCCTGGATCAAGCACGGCACCAACGCGAAGGACCTCGAGTACTTCGTCACGTACCTCGGGTTCACCCCGATGGAGGCGCTGCTGGCCGCGACGAAGCTCGGGGGCCAGATCATGATGCGGGGCGACGAGCTCGGCCAGGTCACGGAGGGGCACCTCGCCGACCTCGTGCTGGTGGACGGCGATCCCGTCACCAACATCGCGGTGCTCCAGGACGAGGCGCGGCTGCTCGGCGTCATGAAGGACGGCGTGTTCCACAAGGATCCCCAGAAAGGGCCGGCGCGCGGGCGCTTCAGCCGGCCCGCCGCGTGACCACGCAGTTCGTCGAGCGGATGGCGGTCGAGACCGATGGCCGCGGCGAGCCGGTGCTGATGATCCACGGCCTCGGCGGCACCTCCAACGTGTGGACCCCGGTCCTCCCCGCGATGGGTCACCATCGGACGATCCGCCCGGACCTGCCCGGCTCCGGCCGCTCGCATCGAGTGGAGGGGACGCTCTCGATCGAGCGCTTCGTCCAGGCGATGCAGCGCGTGTGCGCGGCGCTCGGCCTGGAGCGGGTGCACGTGGCCGCCCATTCGCTCGGCACCATCGTGGCCTTTCACCTGGCGGTGGCGGCGCCGCGTTTGGTGCGGAGCCTCGCCCTCTTCGGCCCGCTGCTCTGCCCACCCGACACCGCGCGGCCGGGCATCCGTGCGCGCGGGGAGAAGGCGCGGGCCGAGGGGGAGATGGGGATGCAGGCCATCGCCGACGCGCTGGTGCAGGGAGCGATCTCGACCGAGACGCGAACCCGGCGCCCGGTGGCGGTGGCGGCGGTGCGGGAGCTGGTGATGCGCCAGTGCCCGGACGGCTACGCCCGCTCCTGCGAGGCGCTGGCGGAAGCCCGGGCCGCCGAGGTGAGCGGGATCGACTGCCCGACGCTGCTGGTCACCGGCGACGAGGACGCGATCGCCCCCGCGCAGGCGGTGCGCCAGATCGGCGAGCGCATCCGGGGGGCGCGGGTGACGGTGCTGCCGCGCTGCGGACACTGGACCATGGTCGAGAAGCCCGAGGAGTGCGACGACCTGCTGCGGCGCTTCTACGCCCAGCGCATGTAAGGAGAGCGACCGATGACCACGAGCGTGCTCTTCACCAACGTCCGCATCATCGACGGCACCGGGGCCCAGCCGTTTTCCGGCGAGGTGCTCGTTCAGGGCAACCGCATCGCCCGGGTGGGCCGGGGCCCGCGCTCGCTGCCCACCGCGGGCGTGACGGTCATCGACGGGGCCGGGGCCACCCTCATGCCCGGCATGGTGGAGGCGCACACCCACTTCTCCTGGAACGACGCGGCCAACCTCTCCGACCTGCAGCGCCTGCCGCTGGAGGAGCACGTGCTCTGGTCGGCCAGCGTGGCCAAGCGCTATCTGGAGGCCGGCTGGACTTCCTGCGTGGGGGCCGCGTGCGCGAAGCCGCGGCTCGACGTGGTGACGCGCAACGCCATCAACCAGGGGCTGATCCCGGGCCCGCGATACCTGGCGGCCAGCCAGGAGATCACGGTGGTGGGCGGGCTCGGCGACGAGACGCTGCCCCATCTGCCGTTCCCCGAGTTCAGCTTCGGGGTGGCGGTGACCGGGGCCGAGGAGATGCGGAAGGCGGTCCGGATGTTCCTGAAGTACGGGGTGGACTCGATCAAGCTCAATCTCTCGGGCGACAACTTCATGCCCAACGCGCCCGCGGGCACCACCTGGATGAGCGACGAGGAGGTCGCGGTCGCGGTGAAGGAGACGAAGATGCGCGGCAAGCGGGTGGCCGCGCACGCGCGCTCCGGCGAGTCGATCAAGCAATGCGTGCGCCACGGCATCGAGATCATCTACCACGCGAGCTTCGCGGACGAGGAAGCGCTCGACATGCTCGAGGCCAACCGGGACAAGCACTTCGTGGCCCCCGGCATCGGCATCCTGATCGCCATGCTCGATCACGCGGCGCCCTGGGGCATCACCCGCCAGAAGGCGGTCGAGATGGGCTACGAGATCGAGCTGGCCGCCGCCTCGGAGTCGCTCCGCAAGATGCACAAGCGCGGCATCCGGGTGCTGCCGGGCGGCGACTACGGTTTCGCTTTCACGCCCCACTGCCAGAACGCGCGTGATCTCGAGTACCTCGTGAAGTACGTCGGCATGACCCCGA
>DATFUK010000515.1:0-14395 GCA_035260865.1 Candidatus Methylomirabilota bacterium
AGGACGTGGCCATCTGGTCCATGGCGCCGAACAGCATCTTGGTGGCGACCTTGACGGGCAGGTCGGACTTGAAGTGCCCCTGACCGACCCCCTCCTCCAGGACCGAGCCGATCAGCGCGAAGTAGGCGGCGATCTCCTGGCTGGAGGCCCCGCGGAAGAACTTCTGGCCCTGGCGCAGCTCGACCTGCACGACCTCCGCGAGGTCCGGGTCGCCCTCCAGCATCTCGAAGTGCAGATGGACCAGCCGCCGCACCTTGGCCACCGCGTCGGGGTCGTCGGCGATCGCGCGACGCATCGACGAGACGAAGACCGCCATCTTCTCGCGGAAGAGCGTGATGAGGATGTCTTCCTTGGTCTTGAAGTAGAGATAGATGGTGCCGGCCGCGATCCCGGCCTCGCGCGCGACGTCGGAGACCCGCGAGTTGAAGTAGCCCTTGCGCGCGAAGACCCGAACGGCGGCCTCGATGATCTGCTGGGGCTTGTCAGGATCGCGCATGACCGGAGGTGAACCGCCGTTCATTCTATGCGGCGCTCCCGGGGCTGTCAAACGGAACTTGGCCGCGACCCGCGCGGCTGGCAGCTCGCGAGATACTCCTGCAGCCGCGTGAACTCCTTCGCCCCCACGTTCGCGAACACGAGCACCGCGCCGTCTCCGTACGACTCCCAGACGAGCGCGGGCAGGCGGAGGCGCTCGAGCCCGGAGCGCTCCGGCAACTCCAGTACCACCACGTCCCCCTCCACCAGCGGGGTGTCGGTGGTCACGCGCCCGCCGGACGCGCTCAGGTCCACGGTGTGCCCCAGGGCGGTGCCCTCGGAGCCACCCTCGACGCGGATCGGCAACGAGACCAGCACCCGGGGGAAGCGCCGGCGAGTGTCCCCGCGGGAGACGAACGACGTGAGGCGGCCGGCCGGCGAGTCCGACTTCTTGAGGAACGCGACCCCGATGCTCTCGCGGTCGCGCCGCACCACCGTGCCCACCATCTCCATCCGGCCGGCCGCGCCCGGGAGCGTCACCCGCACCGTCACGATGTTGCCGACCACCGCCTCGCTGTCGGTGCGCACCTTCATGCCCGACAGGCTCAAGTTGACCACCTCACCCGACACCACCCGGCCCTCGGCCGACTCCACCGTGGCCGCCCAGGCCGCCGTCGCTCTCGGAAACGCCCGCCGATCGTGACCGCTCATGCATTGACCCTGACGCGTCGGGGGCCTCTCTGTCAACTTCGCCGGGCGCGTGCCTTGACGAGCCCGGGGACCGGCGCGTACGATGCCGCTGCATGGCGATCAAGTACCGGATCGGCATCATGCCGGGCCCGTGGCCGGCCGGCCGCGAGGGCGCGACCTTCCTGTGGACGCTCTGCGATCAGCTCGAGCGGAGCGACGTGGACTCGATCTGGCTCTCCGATCGGCTCTCGTCGCCGGTCCCCGTTCCCGAGGTGATGACGACGCTCGCCGCCATCGCGGCCCGCACGACGCGGCTCAAGTTCGGGCCGAGCGTGATCGTCCTGCCCTACCGCACCCCGGTCGTGGCGGCCAAGGAGATGGCCACGGTGGACTGGCTGTCGCAGGGCCGCCTCTTCCCCGCGGTCGGCGTGGGCGTGGAGCTGCCGCGCGAGTTCGAGGCCTCCGGGGTGTCGTTCGCGGAGCGCGGCCGCCGCACCGACGAGGCCATCCAGGTGCTGCGCCTGCTGTGGACCCAGGACGAGGTCACGTTCCAGGGCCAGTTCTACAAGCTCGACCGCATCTCGGTGCTCCCGAAGCCGTGGCAGACGCCCCCGCCCATCTGGATCGGCGGGAAGAGTGAGGCGGCCATGCGCCGCACCGCGCGGCTCGGCGACGGCTGGATGCCCTCCTTCATCACCCCCGAGGAGCTCCGCGCGGGCGTCCAGAAGGTGCAGGAGCTCGCGGCGGCGGCGGGCCGCCAGGTGCCGGAGGATCACTTCGGCACCCTGATCAACTTCGCGATCGCGGAGACCGAGGACGCCGCGCTCGCGATGGCTCAGCCCTACATCCCGCGCGGGCGCGTGGACGAGGCGACCATGCGGCAGTGCACCGCCTTCGGACCGGTGGACCGCCTGCTGGACCGCGTCGAGGAGTACGTGAAGGCGGGCGCGTCGAAGTTCATCCTGCGACCGCTGTGCCCGCCGGATCGGATGCTCGACCAGCTCGCGCGCATGGCCGAGCGGGTCTGCCCGGAGTATCACCGCCGCTGAGCTTCGCCTCGTTGCGACCGGCGCGGCCGTATACTGCAGGCATGCGCCAACTCGTCGCGCTCGCGCTCGCCAGCCTGGTCTCGCTGTCCGGCTGCTCCCTCGTCACGCTCGATTTCCAGCCCAAGATCCGCCCGCTCCAGGAAGAGACGGTGGAGGGCAAGGGCTCGAGCAAGATCCTGCTCCTGGACCTCTCCGGCGTTCTCTCCGAGGACGTGCCGAGCTTCTCGATCGGGTCGCCCCCGCCGCGGGTCCCGCTCCTGGCCCGGGTCCGCGAGGAGCTGCGGAAGGCGGAGGAGGACGAGCGCGTGAAGGCGCTCGTCGTGCGGATCAACAGCCCCGGCGGCACCATCACCGCCTCCGACATCCTCTACCACGAGCTGCAGGCTTTCAAGACGCGCAAGAAGGTGCCGGTGATCGCGGTCATCATGGACGTGGGCGCGTCCGGCGGCTACTACGCGGCGCTGGCCGCCGACACCATCGTGGTGAACCCGACCACCATCACCGGGAGCATCGGGGTGGTGATGATCACGGTCAACGCGCAGGGCCTGCTCGAGAAGATCGGGGTGGCGCCGCTCGCGATCAAGTCGGGACCGATGAAGGACGCGGGCTCGCCCTTCCGCTCCCTCACCGAGCCGGAGCGCGCGGTGTTCCAGGGCATCATCGACGAGATGTACGGGCGCTTCGTGGGCCTGATCGTGCAATCGCGCCGGATGCCGGAGGATCGGGTGCGCGGGCTCGCCGACGGCCGCGTCTACACCGCCGACCAGGCGCTCCGGCTGGGACTGGTGGATCGCATCGGCTACCTCGAGGACGTGGTGGCGCTCGCGAAGGAGCGGGCCGGGCTCGACGACGCGAAGGTCGTCATGTACCACCGCCCGAAGGAGTACCGCGCCAACATCTACTCGCTGACCCCGGCCCCCGCCACCGCGGAGAGCACGCTGGCCCAGTTCGCGGCCGCGCTCGGCGGCGGCGGGCCCCGCTTCCTCTACCTGTGGTGGCCCTGAGCCCGGTCTAGCGGGACGCGCCGTCGATCGCGGCCCGGACCTTGTGTCCGAGGCCGGCGGGGCTGAACGGCTTCTGGATGAAGAGGGTGTCCGGATCCAGCACGCCGTGCCGCACGATGGCCTCGTTGGTGTAGCCCGACATGTACAGCACCTGCATCTCCGGGCGCAGCGGCCGCAGCCGCTCCACGAGGGCGCGCCCGCTCTGGCGGGGCATGATGACGTCGGTGAGGAGCAGGTGGATCGGCCCGGAGTGGCGCTCGGCCAGGAACACCGCCTCCTGCGCGTCGCACGCCTGGAGCACGGTGTAGCCCCCACCCTCCAGGATCTCCCGCGCGAGATCGCGTACCTCCGGCTCGTCCTCCACCAGCAACACGGTCTCGTCGCCCCGCGGCACCGGGATGACCGCGGACGCGGCCGGGTCGGCCGGGGCGACCAGCTCGGCGACCCGCGGCAGGTAGATCTTGAAGGTGGTCCCGGCGCCGACCTCGCTGTAGAGGCGGATGTCGCCGCCGCTCTGCTTCACGATGCCGTAGACGGTGGCCAGCCCGAGCCCGGTGCCCTTCCCCTGCTCCTTGGTGGTGAAGAACGGCTCGAACACGCGCGAGCACGTCGCCTCGTCCATGCCCGCGCCGTTGTCGCTGACCGCCAGCATCACGTACTGCCCCGCCGGCACCGCGACGTGCCGCCGCGCGTAGGCCTCGTCCAGCTCCACGTTCGCGGTCTCGATGGTGAGTCGCCCGCCCTGGGGCATCGCGTCGCGCGAGTTGACCACCAGGTTGACGATGACCTGCTCGATCTGGCCGGGGTCCGCCTTCACGCGGTCGAGGCCCTTCGTGGGCACGACCGCCAGCTCGATGTCCTCGCCGATGAGGCGGCTCAGCATCGGCTCCATGGCGGTCATCACCGCGTTCAGGTCGAGGACCTGGGGCTGCAGCACCTGCTTGCGGCTGAAGGCGAGGAGCTGCTGGGTGAGCGCGGCGGCCCGGTCGGCGGTGGTGCGCACGAGGGTGGCGTCGCGGTGGATCGGCTCCTCCGGCCGGAGCCGCGCCAGGATCATCTGGGCGCGCCCCGCGATGACGGTCAGCAGGTTGTTGAAGTCGTGCGCGATGCCGCCCGCGAGCCGCCCGACCGCGTCCATCTTCTGGGACTGGCGGAGCTGCTCCTCGAGCTGCCGCCGCTCCGCGATGTCCTTGAGCAGGCCGAGCGTGCCGACCGCGGCCCCGCTCGTGTCGCGCAGCACCGAGATCGACGCGCTGATCTCCACGCGCCGGCCGTCCTTGGCGAGGAACGCGCTCTCGTAGTTGCGCAGCAGGCCATCCTGCTCCACCCGCCGCTTGACGCTCCGGGCCTCCTCCCGGCCGCCCGGGTAGAGCTCCACGACCGACGTCCCGATCATCTCCTCCGCCCGGTACCCGAACATCGTCTCGGCGCCCCGGCTGAAGTAGGTGACGCGGCCCTCCCGGTCGGTGGTGATGATCGCGTCCGGCGAGTTCTCGGTGATGGACTGGAGAAAATCGCGCGCGTCGCGGATCTCGCGGTAGAGCGCCGAGTTCTCGAGCGCCACCGCCCCCTGCCCCACGAAGGCGGCGAGCAGGGCCAGCTCGTCCTCGGTGTAGGTCCGGCCCGCCACGTCGCCCAGGCTCAGCACGCCGATGACCCGGTCGCCCGCCTTCAACGGCACCGCGAGCACCGAGCGGAAGCCGGCGGCCCGGATCCGGTCCTCCGCCCACGCGGGCAGGCTGATCTTGAGGTCGGTGAGCACGTCGGGGGTCCACACGCTGCGCTCCTCCGCCACCGCGCGGCCGACCGCGTCCTCGCCGAGGAGAACGGTCTGCCCGCACCAGTCCGCGGGGTCCCCGGCTCCCGCCGCCGCGATGCAGACGAGGCGCCCCGCGTCCCGCTCGAGCCGGTAGAGGGTGGCGTGCTGGGCCCCGAACACCCGCACGACGGAGGACGCGATCTGCCGCGCCACCTCCGCGGGTTCGAGACCGCCGGCCAGCTCGCGACCGGTCTCGATGAGGGCGGCCGCCGACATCTCGGTGCGCCGGCGGGCGGTGATGTCGGTGTGGGCGATCACCGCGCCGCTCTCGAGCGGCGTCACCGTCAGCATGAACCAGCGCTGCGCCTCCTCCCCGTGACAGGCGTAGTCGAGGGTGAAGATCGGCAGCTCGCGCCGCAGCACGCGGGTGATGCCCGCGGCGGCCCGCGGGCCGGCCGGGCACCCGACGAGCGCCGCGTCGCGGCAGATCGCGAAGTAGTTCTGCCCGACGCCCTCCGCCACCGCGGGCCCCGCGCCGTTCTCGCGGCCGAAGCGCCGCCAGGCCTCGTTGGCGGCCACGATGTCCCCGCGGTGGTCCACGATGACCGCCATCGAGGGCAGCGCGTCGAGCAGGAGCCGGCCGGGCCCCCCGGTCCAGGCGGCGGGGGTCATCACGTCCGGCGCCCCGGGCGCCGGCCCGGCGGGAGAGACGAGCCGCAGCGGCCGATCGGTCCCACTCACAGGCGCCCGCGCCAGCTCTCGAGCTGGTCCTTCACGACCCCATCGCGACAGTCCGGACAGATTCCGTGGCTGAACTGCGCATCCGAGTGCTCGCTGACGTAGGTCTCGATCTGCTCCCAGTAGTTCCCGTCGTTGCGGACCTTCTTGCAGTAGGAGCAGATCGGCAAGAGGCCCCGCAGCGCCTTCACCTCCGCGAGGGCCTGCTCGGCGGCCCGGCGCGCGGCGCCCTCGGCCTCGAACAGTGACGCGTTGCGGATGGCGACCGCGGCCTGGTCCACGAAGGAATCCAGGAGCCGCTCGTCGTCCGCGTCGAAGCGGAACGGCTCGCGCCCGTTGAGGGCGAGAATGCCGAGGAGGACCCCGTCCAGCATGACGGGAAGCCCGAAGAAGCTCTTGAGCCCGTGGCTCCGCCACCAGTCGAGCGCCACGAATCGCCCGTCGCTGAACACGTCGGGCACGTTGACGACGCGACCGTAGCGGGCCACCCAGCCGAGCACGCCCACGTCAAAGGGCAGGCTCGGCACCGGCCAGTCCGCCTCCATCGTGCGGTCGGAGAACGCGACCAGCCGCAGCGTCCGGGTCTCCTGGCCGACGACCCAGAAGCACGCCGCCGCGGTTCCGGCGAGCTGGGCCGCCGCCACCGTGATCTCGTGGAGCACGTGATCGAGGTCGAGGCTGCTCGAGACGATCCGGTTCAGCCGCGTGACGGTGTGCAGGCGCTGGATGCGGGCCTGGCCCGCCGCGTACAGGTGCGCGTGCGAGATGGCGATCGCCGCCTGGTCCACGAAGCTCTGCAGCAGGGTGTCATCCTCCGGTCGGCCCGCGAAGGCGGTCTTCGACGCGATGCCGAGGACGCCGATCGCGGTATCCCCGAGGAGGATCGGCACCGCGATCGCGCTCCGGAGACCGTGCTCACGGAACCAGGAGGCCGCGCGGGTCCGCGGGTCGGCGTCCAGGTCGGGCACGTGGATGGTCCGCCGGCTGCGCAGGGCCGCGCCCGCGACACCCTCGTCGAGGCCGATCGCCCGGGCCGGGTAGTCGGACCACTGCCCGCTCGGCGCGATCGAGCGCACCTCGAGCACCTGGCGCGCTTCGTTCACGGTGAAGACGATCACGAGATCCGCGTTCATCAGGCGGGTCGCGGCGCGCGCGATCTGGTCGAGGATGCGGTCGAGGTCCAGCGAGCTCGAGATGAGCCGGTTCAGGGCCGTGAGCGTATCGGTGCGGTAGAGCCGCTCCTCGAGATCGTCGCGCAGGCGCACGTGCTCGAGCGCGAGTGCGGCCCGGTCCGCGAACGAGGCGAGGTAGGCGATCTCGTCCGCGTCGTACTGCCGCGCCGTCTCCGTGTTCAGGGTGAGCACCCCGAGCACCCGGCCCCGCGCCTTGATGGGCAAGCCCAGGTACGTCACGATGCCGGCGGCCCGATCCTGGGCCGCGAAGAAGTTGCCCGGGTCATTCGGGCTGTCCAGCGAGAAGAGGACCTCGCCGGTGCGCGCCACCGTCCCGGAGAAGCTGCCGTGGAGCGGCAGCTCGACGCCCACCCGCACCACGCCCCCGGCCACCGCGGCGACCCGCAGGACCTGGCGCTCATCGTCCAGCAGGAGCACCTTCACGTACCGGGTCCCCGCGATCCGGGCCGCCTCGGTCACGATCTGCTCGAGCATGGGCTCGAGATCCGTCTCGGTGATGACCGCCCGCTCGGCCCGCAGGAGCGCGGCGAGGGCCGCCGCCCGCGCCTGCAGCTCCCGCGTCTGCTCCGTGACCGCCCCCTCGAGGTCGGCGGAGAACCGGTTGAAGCGCGCGACCAGGAGGTAGTGCAGTCCCACCGCCACCGCGACGAACGCGTAGTCGAACAGGCGCACGCTCTGGATCACGCGCGCGGCGTGCAGGATGTCGTTGACCGACAAGATCAGGTAAACCGTGAAGCCGGCCAGGACCGCGCGACGCTCCCCGACCGCGAGGATGCGTGAGCGCCACACCGTGGTCACGCAGTAGGCGAAGACCACGAAGAGAACCGGCACCAGCGCGGTCATGAGCGGGCCGGGCTCCTGGGCCCAGTAGCGGCCGCCCAGCCGATCGGTCCGCAGGTAGATCTGCGTCTTGACGACGTTGCTCCCGAACCAGACGATCACGAGCAACGCGAGGTTGGCCCCCATGATACCGGCCGCCACCGGCCGGGACAGCGGCCGACCCGCCAGCGCGTGGCTGAGCCCGATCATCACCGCGATCAGGAGCAGGGAGCTCATCCAGGCGAGGCGGGCCCCCAGCCCGGCCCACTCGCGGGTCTCCGCGGTCTGCAGACAGTGGCTCACCAGGAGCAGCAGGCTATTCGCACACCACGCGACCACCCAGGGATGGAGGGCGTCGCGCCCGCGGCCGAGCCACAGGAAAACCTGGTGCACGGCGACCGACAAGACCACTCCCATGAGGAGCAGGAGCGGGACGGTGGCGCCGGGGCTGAGGGAGAGCATGGCGGTTCGGCTCTAGCCCTGGAACTCCGCGGCGGAGATGCCGTACCGCTTCATCTGCGCGTGGAGCGTGGTGTAGTTGGTCCGGAGCAGGCGCGCGGCCTGGCTCTTGTTGCCGACGGTGGCGGCGAGCGCGCGCCGGATCGCTTCGCCCTCGGCGTCGGCCACCGCGCCGCCGACGATCTG
Organism: Candidatus Methylomirabilota bacterium; assembly: GCA_035260865.1. Classification (GTDB taxonomy): domain Bacteria; phylum Methylomirabilota; class Methylomirabilia; order Rokubacteriales; family CSP1-6; genus CAMLFJ01. The sequence continues at coordinate 8,372 of DATFUK010000515.1, forward strand.
GCGGAGCGAGCTGGTGCCGACCCGCAGGCGGGCCGCAACCGTGCGGGCGGGCGGCTGGCTTGGCGGTCGGCCGGCGAGACCGCGGGTCAACGAGACCCGCGAGAGGGGCTCCATATCCAGGCTCGAGATCCAGGGCAATACGTCTTCGACCGTGCTCATGTGTGCTCTCCTCCGGAGGTCACTGATGCGACCGCCTGCCTGGTCGTACGGCAAGGGTGGTGCCACGCGGAGGGAGCAGGCGGAGGGGCGGTCCCTGCCTGTCTTTCCTGCTACTTGGATCAGCGGCCGGGCGACCTGGCGGCGGCCTCCGGAGAGCCCGGGTATCGCGGAAGGTCCAGAACTATGGCGGGGCGGCTATAGCGGGGCTGCCAGAGCCTGATCAGCGCGGCATGAAGTCCCGGGCGGAGATCGAGTAGCGCTTCATCTTGGCGTGAAGCGTCGTGTAGTCGGTGCGCAGGAGCCGGGCCGCCTGGCTCTTGTTGCCCCTGGTCGCCTGGAGGGCGTGCTGGATCAGGTCACGTTCGGCCTGCACCGCGGCCAGCTCCGCGACCTCGCGCAGCGAGAGGTCGCCCACCGCGTGCTCGGGGACGGCCGGCGCGCCCTCCGGCGCGCCCGCGGTCAACGCGGGGAGGTGCTCCGCGGTGACCTCCTCGGTCGCCACCAGGGCGGCCTTGCGGACCACGTTCTTCAGCTCGCGCACGTTGCCGGGCCAGTCGTGGCGGAGCAGTGCCTGCATGGCCTCGTCCGCGATCCGGCGCACCGGCCGCCGCAGCTCCATGCTCACCTCGTCGAGAAAGCGCTGGGAGAGATGGGCGATGTCCTCCCGCCGGCTGCGCAGCGGGGGCAGGGTGATCGTGAACTCGCCGAGGCGATAGAAGAGATCGGCGCGGAAGCGTCCGGCCTTCACGCCCTCCTCGAGCGCCGCGTTCGTGGCCGCGATGATCCGCACGTCCACCGGCACGACCCGGGCGCTGCCGAGCGGTTGGACCTCGCGCTGCTCCAGCGCCCGGAGCAGCTTGGCCTGCGTCGCCACCGGGATATTGCCGATCTCGTCGAGGAACAGGGTCCCGCCCTTCGCGAGCTGGAAGTGGCCCTCCCGCTTGCTCTGGGCCCCGGTGAACGCCCCCCGCTCGTGGCCGAAGAGCTCGGACTCCACCAGCGTCTCCGGGATCGCCCCGCAATCCACCGCCACGAACGGAGCCTGCCGCCGCGGGCTCTGCTGGTGAATGGCGCGCGCCACCAGCTCCTTGCCGGTTCCGGTCTCGCCCTGCACCAGCACCGTGAAGTTGGACTCGGCGACCTGGCCCACCTGCTGGATCACCTGGGCGATCGCGGGACTGCCGCCCATCCGCTCGGCGAGCCCCCCGCCCTGCCCCTGGCGCTTCAGCTCGTCGATGCGCGACCGGAGCTGGTTCCGCTCCACCGCGCGCTGCAGGGTGAGGGCGAGCAGCTCCACGTCGAACGGCTTGGTGAGGTAGTCGTAGGCGCCGAGCTTCATGGCCCGCACCGCGGTGGCCAGGTCGGTGTGCGCGGTGCAGATGATGACCGGCACCTCGGGGTCCAGCCGCTTGATCTCGGGCAGCGCGTCCATGCCGCTCATGCGCGGCATGCTGAGATCCATCAGGATCACGCTCGGATGCTCGCGCTGCACCTGCTCCAGCGCCGCCGCGCCGTCCCCCGCGGTGACGACCTCGAATCCCTTGGACTGCAGGACCGCGCCGAGGAGGGAGCGGATCTCGGCCTCGTCGTCCACCACCAGGATCTTGGTCAACCGATCACCCCGATGTCGGGGCCGACGGGCGGAGCTGATAGATCGCCACGTGCCGGATCGAGGCCACCACGCGGGCGCCCTCGGCCAGGAGGAGCAGGTCCAGCTCCACGAACTCGTGCCCCTTGCCCTGGAACAGATTCTTGACCCGCGCGCGCGTCTCGAGCCGCTCGCGCACCCGGGGCACGCTCAGATGCTGGCCGTGGCTCTCCACGTGGATCCACGGGCTGACCCGCACGTTCCGGTCCAGCGCGCGGTTGGCCTGCTCGAGGTAGATCCCCGGATGGGCCGGCGCGTCGCGGTCGCGGTACATCGAAAGCTTCTCGCTCACCTTCTCCAGGAACGCGTCCGCCACCGCGCGCTCGAGGATGAGCTGTGGGGTCCCCAGCACCGTGCGCTCCTCGAGGTTGGCGCGGCTCGCGAGGGGACGCTCCGCGGGCAGCGAGGCGGCCGGGTACGCGGCCACGTCCGGCAGGGGCAGGAGTGGGCCCAGGGGCAGGCCCATGGTCGCGGTTGCGCAGACCTCGTCCTGGTCGTTCACCACGCGGGTCTGGATGGTGACGTCCTCCTTGGAGTGGGCCGCGACGCTGGCCCGCACCGTCACCGTCTCGCCGAAGTAGACCGGCTTGGCGAAGCGCACCGAGAACGTGCCGTGATCGAGCCAGGCCCCGCCGAGCGCCGCCACCACCGGATGCGTCATCCACGAATAGACGGTCACGCCGGGGACGAGGCCGCCGCGGAACCCGAAGGCGCGGGCCAGCCCGTCCTCGTGGATCTTGTTCTCCCAGGCGTCGTGGGTCGGGGTGGCGCTGACGCGGTACTCCGGCAGCGCGGTACCGACGACGAGGGCGTCGAGGCTCACGGCGCGGGCTTCGCGCCTCCGTATCCGCCCGCGAGGTCCTGGTCCGCGTTCCACTTCACCCAGGTGACCTCGAGCTTGTCGACGGTCAGCGCCACCGGCGCGCCGGGGGTCCCGGACGCGGGAATCAGCAGCTCCTGCGGTCCCGTCAGGGTGCGCTCCCACTGCCGATTCGGTCCCGCGCACACCGCGGTCCCGTGGTGCACCTGTACGAGCACCGCGCCGTCCGCCCCGCGGCGGAGCCCCACGCCCGCGCCGCGCACCGTCACGGCTCCCGGACCGGCGCGCACCTCGACCTGTGTGGGCATCGGGCTATTGGGAGACACCGCGATCCAGAGCCAGCCATTGTCCAGACGGACCCGGGTGGGACCTTCCTCTCCTTCCGCGGGAAGGAGGGCGAGCTGGGAGCGCGAGCCGAGACGCAGCGCCTGCCCGCTGGCCGTCTTCAGCGTGACCCGGCCGCCCACCTGGGTGCGCACGCTGTCGCCCTCGCCCAGCTGATCGCGGAGCGTGGTGGAAGTCCACGCGGCGGCGCCCTTCTTGTGCATCTCGGCGGGCCCGCCGAGGGTGACGACCTGAGCGGGCAGCTCCTTCGGCTGGGAACAGGCGGGCCCGGCGGAGAGCCCGACGAGGAGACCGGCACCGCCCACCACGGCCGCCCACATGATCTTGATCACGCTGAGACCTCCGGGGACCCGGGCTGATATCCCGGACAGCGTAGCACGGGGAGACGCGGATACTTCGCAAACGCCGGGTCGCGGGCGGCGCGCGCGCAGAGCCAGAACTCCGACCCGCGCGCCGACTCCACGCGACGCCCTTCCGCGCAGGTGGCGCAGAGGCCGGGGTCCGGCCGCGACGCCACGGCTAGCGCCCGGTGAAGCGGGGCGGACGCTTGTCGAAGAAGGCGGCGATCCCTTCGCGGGCGTCGTCGGACAGCGCCACCAGCGTGATGAGCTCCCGCAGATAGCGGAGGGCCGCGCCGTACTCCATGTCGGGCGCGGTCGCCGCGGCCTCCTTGGCCAGCCCGAGCGCGGTCGGCGAATAGCCCGCGAGGGTCCGGGCCAGCGCGTCGACCTCCGCGTCCAGCTCCGCGCGCGGGACGACCCGGCTCACCAGACCCATCTCGAGCGCCTCCCGCGCGGAGACCGGGGCGCCGCTCAGGATCATGAGCATCCCGCGCTTGCGGCCGACCGCGCGCAGGATCGGGGCCATCACGATCAGGGGAAGCAGGCCGACCTTGATCTCGGGCAAGCCGAAGACCGCGTCGTCCGCCGCGATCACGATATCCGAGCCCGCGGCGAGCCCGCAGCCGCCCGCCAGGGCGTACCCGTGGACGCGGGCGATGACCGGCGTGCGCATCCGCGCCATGGCCTCCAGGATGCGCGCGAGGCCGCCGAAGGACTCGCGCGCCTGCAGCGTGGTGCCGCGGTCACCCACGTGCTTGAGATCGGCGCCCGCGCAGAACGCCCGATCCCCCGCCCCACGCAGGACGATCACCCGCGCGGCGGGATCATCCTCGAGCCGGCGCAGGGCCGACTCCAGCTCGTCGAGCAGGGCCGCGTTGAGCGCGTTCCGCACCTCGGGCCGGTTGAGCGTGACCCGGGCCACGCCCTCGGCGATCTCCACCTGCAGGACGGGCACCGGCGGCACCGGCTCGCTCACCGCGCGGGCGGCTCGTCCAGGAGCTCGAGGAACTGGCTCAGGATGCGCGCGGTCGCGCCCCAGACCACGTCGTCCGCCGAGACCTGGTAGAACAGCACCGGGTGCGGCTCGCCGTTGCGCTCCCAGATCTCGGTGTGGAAGATGGACGGGTCTCGCAGCTTGGTCAGCGGCACCTCGATCACGCGCTCGATCTCCCGCCCGTCCGGCGCGAAATCCACCTGGTCCCGCACGATGCCGACCACCGGGGTGATGATGAAGTTGGTCGCGCGCGTCTCCGTGTCGTCCAGCAGTCCGAGCACCTCGACCGCCTCGGCGGGCAGGCGGATCTCCTCCCACGCCTCGCGCAGCGCGGTCTCCACCCGCGAGCCGTCGCGCTGCTCGACGATCCCGCCCGGGAACGAGAACTGGCCCTTGTGATGCGGCACGCCGGACGTCTTCTTGGTGAAGAGCACGTGCGGCCCGTCGTGATCCGTCACCGGCACCAGCACCGCCGCGGAGACCAGATCGCTCCGGTCCAGCGCCACCCGCGGCCGCCGGCTCAACCCCGCATCCAGCAGTCGGCGCAGGCTTTCCAGGTCCAATGGTTGGGAGGGCATACTACCGGAGCATCTCTCCATATGCGCGGGCCCAGAAATGGCCCTCGCACTCCCCCAGTCGCCGCTCGACCCGCGCCGGAGGCCGGCTCACGCGAAACGACAGCCCACCGACCCCAGCCGCGTGAACGAGGCTCGTACCGACTGGCCCGGCGTGGGACGCAGCACCTTCGAGATCGAGCCGGTGAGCACGATCTCGCCCGCGCGGAGACCGCGGCCCATCCGGCCGAGCGCGTTCGCGGCCCACGCGAGCGAGACGAGGGGATTGCCCAGCACCTCGGCCGCGGTCTGGGTGGCGACGATCTGGCCGTCCTGCTCGAAGACCACGCCTTCCAGCGCCAGGTCGATCCCGGTCACCGGGGTGAGCGGCCGGCCGAGCACGATGGCGTTGGTGTAGACCCCGTCGGCGACGACGTCGATCCCCCGCGGGGTGCCGCTGAGCCGGAAATCGATCAGCTCGAAGGAGGGCATCGCACCCTCCACCGCGAGCAGGGCCGACGCGGGCGTGACGCCGGGACCGGCCAGATCCGCCTTGAGCAGGAACGCGATCTCGACCTCGACCCCGATCGCGACGAAGCGCGCGAGCGGCACCGCGTCGCCGCTGGCGAAGACGCCGGAGGCGAGCATGAAGCCGAGCACCGGCTCGGTCACGCCGTGACGCTCCTGCAGCGCGGCGGTGGTGAAGCCCACCTTGTAGCCCACCACGCGCTCCCCGCGGCCGACCAGCGCCTGCTCGAGCTGCCGCTGCAGCGCGTAGGCCTGCTCGAGGGTCAGGTCCGGCGCGAGCTCGCCCACCGGACTCACCGCGGCCCGGCCGAGCCGTCCCTTGAGCAGATGCTCGACGAGCGCGGCGCTCATGGTCAGCGCGCCGCCGACCGCGGCTGCAGGCGGTCGGTCACCGTGGCGAGGACGGCGGCCGCGCTGCCGCGGATCACGAGGTCGGCCTGGCCGTCGTGGGGCGTGTCGGTCAGGTTCACGATCGCCAGGGTGGCGCCCGCGTGCTTGGCGTGGAGCGGCATGTAGGCGGCGGGGTAGACGACCAGGGACGAGCCCACGACCACGAAGAGGTCGGCGGCCCGCGCGCGCCGCTCCGCCTCTTCCATCTCGCGGCGGGGCATGGCCTCGCCGAACATGACCGTGCG
>DATFUK010000516.1:0-2580 GCA_035260865.1 Candidatus Methylomirabilota bacterium
CCGAACGCCCGCACCGCCAGCGCGGTGTAGGCGGCGAGGGCCAGGTCCACGTAGGCGCTGGCCGCGACGTCGTACGCGGTGGGGACCCACGCGACGATCAGCGCGGCCGCCGTGGCCCAGGCGCGATCGAGCCCGCGCTCCCGCGCCCAGGCGTGGACCACCATCACGAGGAGCGGCGCGAAGAGGAAGAGGGTGGCGCCCGCCGCCGCCTCGCCGGCCCGCGCGCCCATCGGGGCGCCGAGGAGCATCGCCCAGACCGCGTGCAGCTCCACGCCGAGCGGGTAGTAGCTCGCGATGTTGTACGGAACCTCGATCCCGCCCCCCGCCGCGATGTAGGCCTTGGGAAGCGCGAAGTGATAGAGGACCGTGTCCTTCGCGGTCGGCGGGGCGAGCGCCGCGACCAGGGCCAGCGCCTGCGTGGTGACGACGAGCACGAGCGCGGCCGACCACGCGGCGCGGCCGATCGCGCGTGCGCTCGGTCGATCGCGCGCCAGCACGGCGGCCGCGAGCCCGAGACCGGCGAGGAGGGCGATCACGGCCACCGGCACGCGGTAGAGGTAGACGGTGCCGAGCAGGAACCACACGAGCGACCAGGCGGCCGCGCCGAGCAGCGTGAGGTCCGCGATCTCCGCGGTCCGGTCCTCGTGCGCCGGGCGATGCTGGAGCCCCGGAAGGCGCCGCGTGATCGCGTCGCCCAGCCCGTACCAGGCGAGCCCGATCAGGGCAGCCAGCGCGGTGCCCGCGAGCGACGCCAGGAGGCCGGCCGCGCTCCAGACCGGCCCGCGGCCGAGCGAAGCGACGAACGACGTGGTCAGCGCGGGCAGCCGCCCGACGTCGTCGCCGCGGTTCCCCAGGAAGGCGATCGCGAGCAGGAGCCACCACGCGCCCGCGACGGCGACGACGCCGATCTCTCGGGCTCGGGCGCTCACGCCCGGTCAGCCGGCCGCGACACCTCGCCCCGATGGCGGGACGTAGCCCTGCTGCAGGTCCCGGGCGCGCAGGGCTGGATCGCGCTCGGCGGGATCGCCGTAGCCGCCGCCGCCCGGCAGCAGGACCTCCACCAGATCGCCCGGCCGCAGCGTCTGCTCGGCCTTGGGATTGGCGGGCGCGCGCCCATTGATCAGCACCTGCCCGGGCAGGCCCGGCCCGCCGCCGAAGAATCCTTGCGCCGGGATCCGGGTGCGATCGCAGAGCACCGAGCAGGTGGCCGGCTCGTCGGAGCGCACCCGGAAGGCGATGACCTGGCCGAGCCCGCCGCGCTGGCGGCCGTCGCCGCCCGACCCGTCGCGCAGGGCCTTGCGCTCGATCAGCAGCGGGGCCAACGATTCGATGACCTCCACCGGGGTCCCGAGCACGCCGGACGGGAACGCGGTGGCGGAGAGCCCGTCCTGCTGGGGCCGCGCCCCGGTCCCGCCCGAGCTGAAGAAGGTGTAGACCCACGGCGCGCGGTCCGCGTTCTTGCCGGTGAGCTGCAACCCCCAGATGTTGGCGGAGCCTTCGGCCATCACCCGGTCCGGCAGCGCCTCCTTCAGGGCCCCCGCGACCGCGTGCGGGAGGAAGTGGCCGACGATGTGGCGGGCCGCCACCGGAGCGGGCGGCCGCACGTTCAGGATGGAGCCTTCGGGGGCGGTGATGCGGAGCACCCGGAAGGCGCCCTCGTTGTTGGGCACGTCGGGGCTCACGATGACCTTCACCCCGTAGGTCGTGTAGGCCTCGGTGTAGTTCATCACCACGTTGATGCCGCGCCGGCTGGCCGGGGAGGAGCCGGTGAAGTCGACCAGGAGATCGTCTCCCTTGATCTCACAGCGCACCGCGATCGTGATCGGCTCGTCGAAGCCGTCCGAGGTGATCGAGTACCGGTACTCGCCGGGCCGCAGCGCGGCGATCGCCTGGCGCATCGCGCGCTCGGTGCGGGAGATGATCTCGTCGGCCAGGGGCTCGAGCCGCTCGAGGCCGAACTCCTCCATGAACTCGAGGAGGCGCTCGCCGCCCACCGCGCCGCCCGCCACCTGCGCGTGGAAATCGCCCATCACGAGGTCCGGGACGCGGGTATTGGCCCGGATGATCGCGGCGAGCGACTCGTTGAGCCGGCCGGCTTCATAGAGCTTCATGATCGGGATGAAGAGCCCTTCCTCGTATACCTCCCGGGCCTCGGCGGAGAGGACGTGGCCGCCGATGTCGGCGCTGTGGCAGGTGGAGGCGAAGAAGGCGACGCAGTCCGATCCTCGGAAGACCGGATTGCAGACCGTGACGTCGTTGAGGTGCCCGGAGGTCTTCCAGGGATCGTTGGTGATGAGCACGTCGCCGGGCCGGAGCGTCTCGATCGGGCACGCGGCCAGGAGGTGCTTCATGGCCAGAGCCATCGAGTTGATGTGCCCGGGCGTGCCGGTGACCGCCTGGGCGATCATGTAGCCGCGGCGATCGAAGACGCCCGCGGAGAGGTCGCCCGCCTCCCGCACGATCGAGGTGAACGAGGTGCGCATCAGCGCGGCCGCCTGTTCGTTGACCACCCCGATCAGCCGGTTCCAGCAGATGTCGAGCGTGATCGGGTCCATCACCGCGCCTCGGGGGCCGCCGGCT
>DATFUK010000517.1:0-3183 GCA_035260865.1 Candidatus Methylomirabilota bacterium
ATCGCTGGTCGGCGTCGCGCCCCACGACGTGGTCCTGCAGGGCATCACCCACGTGCCGGAGGGCCGCCGCATCTTCAACCGGCTCTCCGTCGTCGAGAATCTCGAGATGGGCGCCTATACCCGGAGCGACTCGGCGGTCGATCGGGACATGGAGCAGGTCTTCGCCATCTTCCCGCGCCTCAAGGAGCGGAGGAGCCAGGTGGCGGGGACGCTCTCGGGGGGCGAGCAGCAGATGCTGGCCATCGGGCGGGCCCTGATGGCGAAGCCTCGGCTCCTCCTGCTGGACGAGCCGTCCATGGGGCTCGCGCCGGTGCTGGTGGAGCAGATCTTCGAGACGGTCCTGGCGATCAACCAGCAGGGCGTCACCATCCTGCTCGTGGAGCAGAACGCGGCGATGGCCCTGTCCATCGCCGGGCGGGGCTACGTGCTCGAGACGGGCCGCCTCCCGCTCGAAGGCGGGGCGCGCGAGCTGGCCGACAATCCGGAAGTGCGCCGCGCCTACCTGGGCGAGGCCTGAGCGCCAGGAACGAAGGGGAGGACGAGAACGTGAAGAGTGCGGGACTGACCTACGAGGAGCACGCGGTGGGCGCGGTGTACCGGACGCTCGGCCGGACGGTATCGGAGGCCGACATCTGCGCCTTCGTCAACCTGTGCGGCTTCAACGAGCCCCTCTTCATGGACATGGAATTCGTCGCCAAGGAATCGGTCTTCAAGGGCCGCGCCGCGCCGGGCGCGATGACCTTCTGCCTCTCGGAAGGCCTGATCATGCAGACCGGGCTCATCCACGGCACCGGCATGTCCTACCTCGGCAGCGAGATCCGCATCGTGGCGCCGGTGCTGGAGGGCGACACGCTGCGCGTGAGCGTCGCGATCACGGACAAGCGCGAGACCAAGAAGGCGGACCGCGGCATCGTGACCTACCGGCACGAGGTCACCAACCAGCGCGGCGAGGTCGTCCTGGAGGCGACCGTGAAGCGGATGATCAAGCGCAAGTCCGCCTGATGCGGATCCTCGGCCGCGCGGTGCTGGAGGCGCTCCTGCCACCCGCCGATGTGATCGCGGCCGTGGAGCGCGCCTTCCGCGAGTCCGCCGCCGGGAGGGCGCCGGCCCTCCCCCGTGCGGTGCTGCCGATGGAGCGTCACGGGGTGTTCCTGGCCATGGTCTCGGCCCTGCCCCGCCTGGGCGCCCTCGGCACCAAGCTGGTCACGGTGGTGGAGCGCAATCAGCGCCGGGGGCTCCCCACCATCCACGCTTCCTACCTGCTCACCGATCCCGCGACCGGGGCCCCGCTGTCCCTGATGGAGGCCGGCTTCCTCACCGGTATCCGCACCGGCGCGACCTCGGCCCTGGCCGCGCGCTACCTGGCCCGGCCCGACTCGCGCGTGGTGGCCTGCTTCGGGGCAGGCGTGCAGGCCCGGTTCCAGCTCCTGTGCCTGAGCCAGGTCCTGCCCCTGGCCGAGGTCCGGGTAGTGGGACGCGATCCCGGGCGGGCCGCCGCCTTCGCCGAGCGGATGCGCGGCGAGCTGGGCATCGCGGTGCGCGTCGAGACCGTCCCCAAGGCCGCGGTGACCGGAGCCGACGTGATCACGTGCGCCACCACCTCCTCCCGCCCCGTCTTCTCGGGCCGTGACCTGGCCCCGGGCACTCACGTGGACGGCGTCGGCACGTTCCGGCCCGCCACGCGAGAAGTCGACACGCTGACCATCCGGAAATCCCGGGTGGTGGTGGATACGTACGAAGGGGCCTGGGAAGAAGCCGGCGACCTGCTGATCCCGATCAAGGCCGGCGCCATCACCCGGCGCCACGTCAGGGCGGAGCTGGCCGAGCTGGTGGCCGGCGCCCGGCGGGGCCGGACCTCGCCCCAGGAGATCACCCTGTTCAAATCGGTCGGATTTGCCCCCGAGGACGCGGTAACCGCCCGGCTGGCCTATGACCGGGCGGTATCGGCGGGGCTCGGCACGGAGGTGACCCTCTAGCCACGCAGCATCCGTACCGGAAAAAACACCCCCACGATTATGATGGAAGTGGTCGACTTCTCTTCCATTTACCACCATGACCACGACCCGCCGACAGACCAGACCCATCGGGAGGCTGCTGCCAGGTCTCGTAGCAGGCCTGGCGTTCATCGCCTTCCTTCGGTCGCTCACGGCCACCTTCGTCAACTGGGACGACGAGGCGAGCTTCCTCACGAATACCGCGTACCGGGGGCTCGGCTGGACCGAGCTCCGGTGGATGTTCACCACCACGCTCCTCGGCCACTGGAGCCCGCTCCCCTGGATGACCTGGAGCTTCAACTACGTCACGGGCGGCCTCGACCCGTGGGGATACCACCTCGGCAACCTCCTCCTGCACTCGGCCAACGTGGCCCTGTTCTGGCTCGTGGCGCGACGGCTGCTCGCGATCGGGTCGGGCGCGGCGATCACGAGTGCGACCGTCGCGGGCGGCGCGACCATCGCGGCGCTGATCTGGGGCCTGCACCCCCTGCGCGTAGAGGCCGTTGCCTGGGCGAGCGCGCGGCGCGACCTGCTGTGCGGGCTCTTCTATCTCCTGGCGGTGCTGGCCTACCTGCGCGGGATTGCCCGCGGGTCCGGGATCGAGCGCGGGTGGTGGGCGCTCTCCCTCGGAGCCTTCGCGGCGGCGCTGTCATCGAAGAGCATCGCGATGACACTGCCGCTCACCCTGGTCCTGCTGGACGTCTACCCGCTTCGCCGGCGCGGGCTCGGGTGGTGGATCCTCGCGCGCGAGAAGCTGCCCTACGCGGTGCTCGCGACCGCCGGCGGCGTGGTGGCGTTCGTGGCGCGACAGGACAGCGGCAGCATCACGGCCTACGCGCAGTACGGCATGGGCGCCCGCCTGGCCCTGGCCGTGCACACCGTGTGGTTCTCCTGGTGGAAGTCGCTCTGGCCGGCCGGCCTGTCGCCGATGTACGAGCTGCCCCCGCGCGTCGATCTCGGTCAGGCGCGATTCCTCGGAGCGTTGCTGGCCGTGGCCGCGCTGACCGCCGCGCTCGTGCTCCTTCGGCGGCGGTGGCCCGCCGGGCTCGCCGCGTGGGTCCAGTCGATCATCGTGCTGGTGCCGATCAGCGGCGTGGTCCATTCGGGCAACCAGCTCGCCGCCGACCGCTACAGCTATCTCGCGGGCCTCGGGCTTGCGGTCGTGGCCGGCTCCGGGCTCCTCTGGGTC
>DATFUK010000518.1:0-17695 GCA_035260865.1 Candidatus Methylomirabilota bacterium
AGGAAGAGGCCGGACACGCCGTAGGCGGGAATGCCCGCGTTGCGGAGGAAGCGAGAGTCGGTCGCCCCGGTGCTCATGGTGGGAATCACCGGGATGCCCGGCCAGAGCGCGGTGGTCGTGGCCTCCACCGCCTGCATCAGGTCCGGCCGCAACGACGACGGCTGGCTCAGCTCCGGCTCGGTCATCCGGGTCACCGTGATGCCGGGGTCGGCGAGAGCCTTCACGATCTCCTCCCGCACGGCGTCGATCGGTTCACCCGGGAGGACGCGGCAATTCACGACCGCGCGCGCGGTCTGGGGCAGGGCGTTGCCCGCGTGGCCACCCTCGAGCCGCGTGGCCACGCAGGTCGTCCGCATGATCGAGTTGTAGAACGGGTGGATGGCGGAGAGGCGGGCCGCCGCCGCTTGGTCGAGCCCGCCGTCCTTCGCGACCATGCGCATGTCGTCCGCGGGGGCGCCCGCGTAGAGCGGGGCGCTCCGCTGGAAGTAGCCGCGGGTGATCTCGTTCAGCTTCGCCGGGAACTCGTGGCGCGAGAAGCGCGCGAGGCCTTCCGCGAGCTGGTAGATCGCGTTGTCCTTGCGCGGGAGCGAGCTGTGGCCACCCGGATTCTTGGCCTCGAGGCGGAAGCTCACGCTCACCTTCTCGGCGGCCTGCACCCGTAGGAGGACGGGCCGCCCCTCGCGCGTCATCTCCGCGCCGCCCCCTTCATTGAGCGCGAACTCCGACTCGATCAGCGCGCGATCGTGCTTCAGGAGCCAGCTGACGCCATTCCACGGCGAGCTCGAGCCGAGCTCCTCGTCGGCGGTGAGGGCCAGGATCAGATCGCGCTCCGGGGCGTAGCCTTCCTTCTTGTAGCGGATCAGGTTGGCCACGAAGATGGCGGCCATGGCCTTGTCGTCCACCGACCCGCGCGCGTAGAAGTACCCGCCCTCCTCGACCAGCTTGAAGGGATCGCGCTCCCAGTCCTCGCGCTTCGCCTCGACCACGTCCAGATGGGCCAGCAGGAGTAGCGGCTTCCGGGCTCCGGTGCCCTTGAGCCGCGCCAGCAGGTTGCCCTTCTTGGGCGCGCCGGGCGGGACGATGATCTGCAGGTCGGCATCGGCGAAGCCGCCCGCCTTGAGGCGGGCCGCCATCGCGCGCGCGGCCGCGGTGGTGTCGCCCACCGAGTCGCTGGTGTTGATCTCCACCAGCTCCTTGTAGATCTCGCGCAGCACGGCCTGGTCCGGCGTGGGCGGGGCGGGGGTCGGCAGCTGCGCGCGGGCGGCGCCCGGCCACGCGGACAGGAGCAGGGCCAGGACCAGACCGGAGCCGAGTCTCATCGCGAGTGGTAGAGTACCGAACTGCGCGTCGGTCTGTCCATCGCCCCGTACCGGAAGGAGAGCGACATGCACTGCTGCGGTCACGCCTGGAGTCGTCGGGACTGGATGTGGAGCACGCTGCTCACCACCGCCTCCGCGATGTTCGCGGGCTGCGCGGGGACCGGGCCCGACGCGCCCGCCGCCGCGGCGGCCGCCGAGCCGTACGCCGCCGCGACCCGGCTGCTCCGCGAGCATGTCTCGATCGACGTGCACACCCACGCGGGCCCGGACGGGGTCACCTCCCGCACCGCCGCGCCGAGCGACCACCTCGCGCGGAGCATGCGGGCGGGCGGGATCGCGGTCCTCTGCCTGGCCGACGTGCCGGACAGACCGATCCTCGGCCGCGACGCCCGCAACGTGCTCCGCGCGCTGCGCGAGCCCGAGCCCGGCTTCCTCTACCAGCACCACCAGGAGCGCCTCGACTGGCTCGACACGCTCACCGCCAAGCACGGGATCCGCCGCGTCCTCACCGCCGCCGACCTCGAGGCGGCCCACCGGGCGGGCGCCCCCGCCATCATTCTCGACATCGAGGGTCTGGACTTCCTCGAGCGCAAGCTCGAGCGCCTCGAGGAATCGTACCGGCGCGGCGTCCGCACCATGCAGCTCGTCCACTACACCCCGAACGACATCGGCGACTTCCAGACCGGCACCGTCACCCACGGCGGCCTCACCCCGTTCGGGGCCGACGTCATCCGCGCGTGCAACCGCCTGGGCGTCGTCGTCGACGTGGCGCACGCCACCGCGGACACCGTGAAGCAGGCGGCCAAGGCGGCGAGCAAGCCGCTGCTCCTCTCACACACCGCGCTGCGCGGCTCCCGGGCCCAGGGCGAGACCCGGCTGGTGGAGCGGCAGATCACCCCGGATCACGCTCGGGCCCTCGCCGACACCGGCGGCTCCATCGGGATCTGGCACTTCTTCGCGACGCCCGAACTCTACGTGGAAGGACTGAAGGAGATGGCGGACGTGGTCGGCGTGGACCACGTGAGCATCGGCACCGACGCCTCCTCGAGCCCCGGCCTCTTCCCGAGCTACGACGGCTTCACGGTCCTGGTCGACGCGATGCTCCGCGGCGGCTTCACCCCCGCCGACACCGCCAAGATCATCGGGGGCAACTACCGGCGGATCTTCGCGGCCTCGGTCCGATGAACCCGGCAGAGTTCGACCGCTACGACGGCCTCGGGCTGGCCGACCTGGTCCGCCGGGGCGAGGTCGCGCCGGGCGAGCTGCTCGACATGGCCGTCGCCCGCGTGGAGGCCGGCAACCCGGACCTCAACGCGGTGGTCCTGCGCCTGTACGACCAGGCTCGCGCGGCGGTCGCCGCCGGGCTGCCCGAGGGGTCGTTCACCGGGGTGCCGTACCTCTTGAAGGATCTCGGCGCCCACTACGCGGGCGCGGTGACCAGCTTCGGCGGAACGCTCTTCAAGGATTTCGTCGTGGACCACGACAGCGAGATCACGGTGCGGCTGCGCCGCGCGGGCCTCGTCATCTTCGGCAAGACCAACACGCCCGAGCTGGGCCTCGCGGCCTCGACCGAGCCGCGCCTGTTCGGCCCGACGCGCAACCCGTGGAGCCTGGCTCATTCCTCGGGCGGCTCGAGCGGCGGCTCGGCGGCCGCCGTCGCGGCCGGCATGGTTCCCATGGCGCACGCCACCGACGGCGGCGGCTCGATCCGGATCCCCGCGTCCTGCTGCGGGCTCTTCGGCCTCAAGCCGACGCGCGCGCGCAACCCCATGGGCCCGGACGCGGGCGAGGGCTGGGGGGGCGCCGCGGTCGGCCACGCGGTCACGCGGACGGTCCGGGACAGCGCGGCGCTGCTCGACGCGACGTCGGGGCCCGACGTCGGCGATCCCTACTGGGCGCCGCCTCCCGCGCGGCCCTTCCTCGAGGAGGTCGGCCGCGACCCGGGACGCCTGCGGATCGCCATCACGACCAGGCCCTGGAACGGCCAGCCGGTCCACCCCGAATGCGTCGAGGCGGCGCTCGCGGCCGGGCGGCTCTGCGAGCGGCTCGGCCACCACGTGGAAGAGGCCACTCCCGACATCAACGCGAAGGTCGCCGGCGAGGCGAGCCTGATCGTGGTCAGCGCCAATGTCCGCGCGACCCTCGAGGCCCGCGCCGCCGCCCTCGGCCGGGAGCTGACCGCCGGCGACGTCGAGCGCCTCACCTGGGCCCGCGCCACGGATGGGCACACGTGGCGGGCGGCCGACTATGCCCGGTCCATCGGCGTGATCCACCGCACCGGCCGGATCGTAGGCCGCTTCTTCACCCGCTACGACATGCTGCTCTCCCCGACGATGTGCCAGCCGCCCTACCCGCTCGGCATCCTCGACATGATGACCGACGACGCCGAGGCGTACACGCGGGCGATCCTGGGCGCCATCGGCTTCACGTCGCTCTTCAACTGGGCCGGGACCCCCGCGATGTCGGTGCCGCTCGCCTGGTCCGGGGCCGGTCTGCCCATCGGCGTCCAGTTCGCCGCGCCCTTCGGGGACGAAGCCACGCTCTTTCGCCTGGGAGCTCAGCTCGAGGCGGCGGAGCCGTGGGCGGGACGGCGTCCTCCAGTCGCGACATCAAGGAGACGGCCATGAACGAGCACGATATCCGGGCGCTTCTCGCCGACGTCAAGACCGGGCGTCTCTCACGGCGCGCGTTCGTCCAGGCCATGGTCGGCATCGGCTTCACCGCGCCCCTCGCCGGCCAGATCCTCGCCGGCCCGGCACAGGCCCAGACTCGTGCCGCGTTCACGCCCACCAAGCGCGGGGGCGGCGGTCAGCTCAAGGCGCTCTCGTGGGACGCGCCCGTCCTGCTCAACCCCCAGATCGCGGTCGGTCTCAAGGACTGGAACGCCTGCAGCATCTTCTACGAGTCGCTCGTGGCGTTCGATCCCGCCGGCAACCTGGTCCCGGTGCTGGCCCAGGAGGTCCCGAGCCTCAAGAACGGCGGCGTGGCGAAGGACGGGATGTCGGTCACGTGGAAGCTCAAGCGCGGCGTGCAGTGGCACGACGGCAAGCCGTTCACCGCCGGTGACGTGGTCTTCAACTGGGAGTTTGCGGCGGATCCCGCCACCGGCTCGCCCTGGTTCGGGGTCTACAAGAACGTCAAGCAGATGGAGGCCGTCGACTCCCACACCGTGAAATGCGTCTTCACTCAGCCGACCCCGTACTGGCTCACCACCGGTCTCCTCATCCCCCGGCACATCTTCGAGCCGTACAAGGGAGCCAAGTCGCGGGAAGCGCCGAACAACCTCAGCCCGGTAGGGACGGGCGCCTACCGGTTCGTCGAGTTCAAGCCGGGTGATCTGCTCAAGGCCGAGCTCTTTCCCGGCTACCACGTCGCCAACCGGCCGTTCTTCGACACGCTCGAGGTCAAGGGGGGCGGCGACGCGGTCTCGGCCGCGCGCGCGGTGCTGCAGACCGGCGAGTACGACTACGCGTCGGGCATCGGCGCCATCGACGACGAGGTCCTCCAGCGTCTCGAGCAGGGTGGCAAGGGCAAGGTCGCCATCGCGTTCGGCGGGCGGATCACCCACCTCCAGCTGAACCAGAGCGACCCGTGGACGGAGGTGGACGGCGAGCGCTCGAGCGTGAAGACGGTGCACCCTTTCCTGACGGACCCGGCCGTGAAGGGCGCGCTCGCCCTCCTCGTGGACCGCACCGCGATCCAGGAGCAGATCCTCGGGCGTCTCGGGCAGGTCGCCCCCAACTGGATCAACTACCCCGAGCGCTTCCGCTCGAAGAACCTCCGCTGGGAGTTCAACATCGACAAGGCCAACCAGCTCCTCGACGCGGGCGGGTGGAAGCGCGGCGCCGACGGCGTCCGGGTGAAGGACGGCAAGCGGCTCAAGATGCTGTTCCAGACCGTCAGCAACGCGCAGGCCCAGAAGATCCAGGCCGTCATCAAGCAGGCGGCCGCCAAGGCCGGCATCGAGATGGAGCTGAAGGCGGTGGTCGCCTCCTCGTACTACTCCTCGGATCCCGCCAATCCCGATACCTACACGCACTTCTACGCCGACCTCCAGCTCATGACGTACCTGATGGGGCCGCCGGATCCCGAGCGGCTCATGCGGGTCTTCACCTCGGCGGACGTGGCGACCAAGGAGAACAACTGGCAGCGCTTCAACGTCTGGCGCTTTCGCAACGAGGAGTACGACCGGCTCTACCGGCAGGCCGAGACCGAGATCGACCCGGTGAAGCGCGCGGCCATCTTCATCCGCATGAACGACCTGATCGTCCAGAGCGGCATCATCGTCCCCATCGCGCTCACCGCCAAGGCGTCGGCCATGTCGAACCGGCTGCGGGGGGTCGAGCACAATCCGTACGAGGTCGACTTCTGGAGCCTGCCCTACTGGTACCGGGAGGCGTGACCCGGCCGAGCTCAGGTCTTGATGCTCGCTCCGGGCGGCTTCAGGGCCTCGAAGGCCAGCCGGTAGACGCCGGCAAACGCGAGGATGACGACGATCACGTCAACCCATTCCGGCAGAAAACGCAGGGTGACCCATGCCCCACCAGGCCCGCCAGCGCACCGGCGATCGCGGCAATCCCGCGAGCCCGACGGACCTTGCGCGAGTAGGCCGCGAGCTCCTCGACGGTCGTCGTTTTCGGATCGAACGCTTCTGCAGTCATGCGCGCCTCCTTGAGGGTCGGTTGCTCCAGCCGGGGCAGCGTGAAGGCTCCCCCGGCCGAGCGGCATGCTAAGCTCGCGCCCGGTTCCCGTCAACCGGGTGGCCAACTATCAGAGCTTGAGCATTCTCAGGAGTTCGCGGGTCAGGCTGATCCGCATCACGAAATGCGTGTCGGTGGCGAGCACCCTCCACGCGCGCTCGATCTCCGCGACGGGGACGTGACCCGCGCGGAAGATGTCCGTCAGCGTGTCGAGACCTTTCACGCTTCCGAGATTCAGCGCGATCTCGGAGCTGCGCCCCGAGCCGAACGTCAGCAGATACTCCGCGCCGACCGGATCAACGGCTGGCCGTAATCGCGTGATGTACATCCGACCCACGCCGCTGCGCCGGGCCATGCAAGAGCATACCGGCGAATGTCCGGAATCCCTCGATCAGCGTGCGCCCTGAGCTCCGGCCTACTCGGTAGTTCCTTCCTGACATGGTGCGTCAGGCCTCGCGGGTCGGGGCTCGACTCGAGGCGCCGCGCCGCGCCCCTACGTGACCGGATCGACGACGGGCGCCCGGTCCGGCTGCACGTGCCCGCAGCCGGCGCACGTGCGCAGCGCGAGGTCGGCGTCGAAGCGCTCGATGGCCGTCTTCAGCTCCCGCTCGATGTCGGCCACGTGCATCGTCACCTGGTGGAGCAGGCGATCGCACCGGTCGCAGTACCAGAGCAGCGACTCGGTCTGCTCGGGCCGGCGCTTGATCTCGACCACCAGGCCCCAGGTGTCGGGCGGACGGTGGGGCGAGTGCGGGACGAGCGCGGGCAGCAGGCACATCTCGCCCTCGCGGATGACCTGCTCGTGCCGCCGGCCGTCCGCCACGTACTCGAGGCGCATCGCGCCTCGGAGCATGTAGAAGATCTCGTCGGAGGGGTCCACGTGGAAGTCGCGGCGGGCGTTCGGCCCGCGGACGACCATCGCGGTGAACTGCGAGTCCTCCCAGATCACCTTGTTGCCGACCGGCGGCTCGAAGGTGGCCCGGTTCTCCTCGATCCACCGCCACAGATTGAACGCCATGAGAGGGCGCATCGGCTCACCTCCGCAGGTAGATCACCAGCGAGACGAGGCTCATGACCACCTCGCCGCGCTGGTTGCTGATCCGGCTCTCGATCTTCACGGTGCCCCGGTCGGGCCGGCTCCGCGACTCGATCTTCTCGCGGATCTCCGACTCCACCGAGAGCACGTCGCCGGGCCGCACCGGCTTGAGCCACTTGAGATCGTCGAACCCCATGGCGCCGGTGGTGGCGTGGACGGGCGTCATGTGCTCGACCACCATCCGGATGAACATGGCCCCGGTGTGCCAGCCGCTCGCGATGAGGCCCCCGAACATGCTCGCCTTCGCCGCTTCCTCGTCCAGATGGAAGGGCTGCGGGTCGAACTGGCGGGCGTACTCGATGATCTCGTCCCGGGTGACTTCATAGCGCCCGAAGCGCATCACGTCGCCGACCTGCACGTCGTCGAAGTACTTCACGCGGCCGGGCGCCGCTGGTACATCGTGATCCCCACCACCGCCACCACCACCTCGCCCTGCTGGTTGATGAGCTCGTTGCGCCGGCGGATGAAGCCGATCGGCTTGCTGCGCGACGGCCACGTCTCGAGGACCTCGGTGCGCCCGGTGAGCGTATCGCCCGGCCGCACCGGCCTGAGCCAGCGGCAGGAGTCGAGGCCGGGCGAGCCGGTGGCCGCCGCCTCCTCGCGCCGGTTCGCGTCCACCGAGAGGCGCATCAGGAGGCCGCAGGTGTGCCAGCCGCTCGCGATGAGGCCGCCGAAAATGCTCCGCCGCGCCGCCTCCGGATCGGTGTGGAACGGCTGCGGGTCGAACTGGCGCGCGAAGGCGAGCACCTCCGCCTCCGTGATCGTGTGGGAGCCGAGCTCGATGATCTCCCCCACCGCGAAGTCTTCCCAGTACTTCACCCGAGCGCCTCCTTCCGCGCCAGCGCGCGCCGCAGCCCGAACAGGATAAGGCAGACCACCACCGCCGGCGGCCAGATCCACCGCAGCTCCGAGCCGAGCACGACCAGCCCGCGCGCCGAGAGAAAGCGGCCGACCGAGATCGGCGAGGCCTCGACCACCCGCAGGGCGTCGGGGGCCCAGTACCGCTCCCCCGACCACGGCCAGAGGAATGCCACGCCGAGCCCCCCGTTGGTGAAGGTGTCCAGCACGCCGTGGGAGGCGGTGGACACGAACAGGAACAGGAAGGCCCGCGCGAGGCCGGCGCCCAGGGTGCGGTGGCCGAGCGCGCCGGCGAGGCCCACCAGCGCCGCGACGAGCAGGGAGTGGCTGAACCCGCGGTGGCCGAGACCGGCCCCGTAGGGAACCCCGAGCTGGAAGGTGACGACGTCCAGGTCAGGGAGCGCGGCGGCCACCACCCCGGCCACCAGCAGCCGGCGCGGGACGATGTCCCGCCCGAGGCCCAGCCCCAGGGCCAGCGGCGCGGCCGCGTGGGAGAAGACGGTCGGCACGCCGGCTAGCGCAGCTCGAACTCGAAGGTGCTGACCACGCGGATGCGCTTCATCGGGGTGCTCGTGGGGCTGAACGGCCCCGACTCGTCGTTGCCGTCCATCCCGAAGATCTGGATCGAGCCCTGGTTGGCGGAGCGGATGACGCCCACCTGCGCCCCCGAATCGGCCGCGAACTGCTGGGCGGTCGCCCGCGCGTTCTTGGTGGCGTCGGCCAGGAGCTGCGGCCGCAGGTCGTTGAACTTGGAGACCACGTAGCGCGGGTTGGCCGCGCCCTCGCGCTCGCCATCCAGGATCACGCCGGCCTTGAGGAGCTCCTCGGTGGCCCCGACCGCGGTCCGCACCAGGTCCACGTTGGGGGTCTTCACGACCACCGAGGTCGTCACCACGTAGCGGAAGCGGTCGGCGGCCTGCGGCTGGCCATACTCCCGGGCGAGCTTGTCCACCGTGCGGGTGGGCTGCCGCTCGATCTCCGCTTCCGCGAACCCCTGCTGGCGAAGGAACGCCACCGCCGCGTCGCGGTCGGCGCTGATGCGCGTGTGCGCGTCCTGCAGGCTCTCGCTCGCGCGCCGCAGGCCGAGGGTCCAGACCGCCTGGTCCGCCTTGACCTCCCGCTCCACCAGCCCCTTCACCGTGACGACCCGGCTATCGGACCGGAACCGCGTCGCGCCCTTGCCGACGAAGTAGCCGCCGATCGCCAGGCCAACCACCAGGCAGAGCCCCACGATGACCGCGGGAACCACCGCCGACCGATTTTCAATGGATGCCATACACTCCTCCCGGATCGAGCTACCCGCGACGGCCGCCCGCCCGCAGTATCACAAGGGTCACGACCCCCGCCACCAGTCCCCAGAACGCCGAGCCGACGCCCGAGAGGGTCACCCCGGACGCGGTCACCAGGAACGTGACGAGCGCCGGCTCGCGTTGATTCTCGTCGCGGAGCGCCGCGGCCAACCCGTTGCCGATCGTGGTGAGGAGGGCCAGCCCCGCGATCGCCGCGACCAGCTCCCGCGGGAACGCCGCGAAGAGCCCGACCACGGTCGCTCCGAACAGGCCGACGATCGCGTAGAAGCCCCCCGCGGCCATGGCCGCCACGTAGCGGCGCCGCGGGTCCTCGTGCGCCTCCGGGCCCATGCAGATGGCGGCGGTGATGGCGGCCAGGTTCAGCGCGAACCCCCCGAACGGCGCCAGCACCAGGTTGGCCAGCCCGGTCCAGCCGATCAGCGGCGAGATCGGCACCGCGTAGCCCGAGGCGCGGATGACCGCGACGCCGGGCACGTTCTGGGACGCCATGGTCACGAGGAAGAGCGGCAGGGCCACCCCGATCAGCGCGCCGGCCGTGAAGCGCGGAGACACCCAGACCGGTGCGGCCAGCGCCAGCCGCACCTCGGCCACCTGCAGGAGGCCCTGGCCGGCCGCCACTGCCACGCCCACCACCAGCGCCGCGATCACCGCGTAGCGCGGGGCGAGCCGGCGCGCCACCAGGTAGACCGCGAACATGCCGAAGGCGAGCGCGAAGCGGGCCCGCATGGCCAGGAACACGTCGAGCCCGAAGCGCAGCAGCACACCGGCCAGCATGCCGGCGGCGATGGCCACCGGGATGCGGTCCATCACCCGCTCGAACCAGCCCGAGAAGCCAACGAGGGTGATCAGCGCCGCCGAGACGAGGAAGGCGCCGGTGGCCTCCTCGATGGTGAGGCCCGCCGCGCTGGTGACGAGCAGGGCCGCGCCCGGGGTGGACCAGGCGGTGACCACCGGCGCCCGGTAGCGGAGCGAGAGCAGGATGCACGTCAGCCCCATGCCGAGGCCGAGAGCGAGGATCCACGAGCTCACCTGGGCGGGAGTCGCGCCGACCGCGCCCGCGGCCTGGAAGACGATCACCGCCGAGCTGGCGAATCCCACCAGCACGGTCACGAAGCCGGCGGTCACCGCCGACGCGGACAGGTCCCGGGCCAGAGACACCCGGCCACTATATACTCCCCGCGTGCGCGCCTACCTGCTGTCGCGGCTCGGGCAGACCGTCCTGGTCGTGTTCCTCTCTCTCAGCGCCGTCTTCTTCCTCATGCGGCTCGGCGGCGATCCGGTCCTGCTGTTCCTGCCCATGGACATCCAGGCCAAGGACCTCACCGAGTTCCGCCAGCGCCTGGGGTTCAACGATCCGGTGGCGGTGCAGTACGGCCGCTTCGTCGGGCGCGCGGTGCGCGGCGACTTCGGCGAGTCCCTGCGCTACAAGCAGGACGCCCTCGGCCTCGTGCTGGAGCGCCTGCCCGCGACCCTCTACCTGGCGGTGGCCGCGCTCGCGCTCACCTTCCTGGTCGCGGTGCCGGTCGGCGTGCTCTCGGCGGTCCGCCGCGGCTCGCTCTTCGACTTCTTCGGCATGGGCGCGGCGGTGCTCGGCCAGGCCGTGCCCGGCTTCTGGCTCGGCCTCATGCTGATCTATCTCTTCTCGGTGAAGCTCGGCTGGCTGCCCACCGGAGGGACCGGCGGCGCGCGCCACTTCGTGATGCCGTGCGTGGTGCTCGCCTCGTTCTACGCCGCTCGCATGGCGCGGCTCACCCGCTCCTCGGTGCTCGACACGCTCAACGAGGAGTTCGTGCTCACCGCGCGGGCCAAGGGCCTGGCCGAGTGGGTCGTCATCGCCAAGCACGCGCTCAAGAACTCGGCGATCCCGATCGTGACCCTCGCCGGGCTCGACACCGGCCAGCTCCTGGGGGGCGCGGTGATCACCGAGACCATCTTCGCGTGGCCGGGCCTCGGACGGCTCACCGTGCAGGCCCTGCTCAACCGCGACTTCCCGGTGGTACTCGCGGCGGTGTTCATCTTCTCGGTCACCTATACCCTGATCAATCTGGTGGTGGACCTGCTCTACGGCTGGCTCGATCCGCGCACGCGGGCGCGGGCGGCCCGCGCATGACCCCGCGATGAGAGCCTTCATCGGCCGACACGGCCGGGGCGTCCTCGGGCTCGTCATCGCCGCGCTCGTGCTGGTGGCCGCGGTGGCGGCGCCGCTCCTGGTCGTCCACGATCCACTGCGGAGCGACTTCGCGGTGGGGCTCCAGCCGCCCGGCACCCCGGGCCACCCGCTCGGCACCGACCAGCTCGGCCGCGACCTCCTCGCCCGCGTGCTCTACGGAGCGCGGGTCGCCCTCTTCATCGGCCTCTGCTGCGTCCTGCTCACCGCGGTGGTGGGCGGGCTGGCCGGCCTTCTGGCCGGGTACTACGAGGGCTGGCTCGGGGCGGTGGTCATGCGGGTGGCCGACGTGCAGCTCTCGTTTCCGTTCATCCTGCTCGCGCTCACCATCAACGCGATCGTGGGCCTCGGATTGCGCAACATCATCGTGAGTTTGTCAGCCGCCGGCTGGGTCGTGTATGCTCGCGTCGTCCGTGGGGAGGTCCTGTCGGTGAAGGAGCGCGAGTTCGTGCACGCGGCCCAGGCCCTCGGGCTCGGGCGGGCGCGGCTGCTCTTCCGGCACATCCTGCCCAACGTGGCGCCGTCCATCGTGATCGTGGCCAGTCTCCAATTCGCCCAGTTCATCGTGGCCGAGGCCGCGATCTCGTTCCTCGGCTTCGGGGTGCAGCCGCCGACCCCGGCCTGGGGCAACATGCTCTCGGAGAGCCGCGACTATCTCTACGTGGCCTGGTGGCTCGCCGCGTTCCCGGGCGCCGCGCTCGCGGTCACCGCGCTCGGCATCAACCTGGTGGGCGACTGGCTGCGCGACGTGCTCGATCCGAAGTTCCGCGTCTGAACATCGAACCAACGAGGAGGCCGTCATGAGGCGATTCACGACGCTACTGACCGCGCTGGCCGTGCTGCTCGGCCTCGCGGCGTCCGCCCCCGCCCAGGACCGGGTCCGGGCCAAGGAGGTCGTGGTGGCCTTCGCGGCCGAGCCGCGCACGCTCCTGCCCAACACGATCGTGGACTGGACCACCAACAACATGGTCGAGCACATGTACGACCGCCTGGTGGACCGCGATCCCAAGACCTACAAGCCGTCGCCCATGCTGGCCACCGGCTGGAAGGTGATCAACGACACCACCTGGGAGTTCGCGCTGCGCCGGAACGTGAAGTTCCACAACGGCGAGGTCTTCGACGCCCAGAGCGTGAAGGCCACCATGGACTACATCAAGGACCCCGCGAACAAGACGCACTACATGCCGCGGTGGGCCCAGGTGAAGGAAGTCCAGATCGTCAACGACTACACCGTCCGCTTCGTCACCGAGAAGCCCTGGCCCGGCCTCATCGACCGCATCGCGGCCAGCGACTTCCTCCCGATGCCGCCCAAGGCCCTCAAGGACCAGGGCGTCCAGGCGCTCGCGGCCAAGCCGATCGGCAGCGGGGCGTTCCGCTTCGTGCAGTGGGCGCGCGACGAGAAGCTGGTGGTGGAGCGCAACCCGGACTACTGGCAGACTCCCGCCGAGGCGAGCCGGGTGACCTTCCGCTTCATCCCCGAGTTCAGCGCCCGGCTCGCCGCGCTGCTCGCCGGCGAGATCGACATCATGAAGGACGTGCCGCCCCAGAACGTGGAGATGCTCGAGAAGAGCGGCAAGGCCCGGCTGCGCGCGACCGTCTCCTCCCGCATCAACTACCTGGCCCTCGTGAACCTCAAGCCGGGGCCGATGCAGGATATCCGGGTACGCAAGGCGATCCACGCGTCGGTGAACGTGGACGAGCTGATCCAGCAGGTGCTCAAGGGCCGGGCCACCAAGATGTGCGGATCGCTCTCCCCGATCAACGTGGACTACTCCCCGAAGCCCCAGTGCTGGAAGTACGACCCGGCGCAGGCCCAGGCCCTCTTCAAGGAAGCAGGCGTGGATCCGACCAAGCTCCAGCTCACGCTCGACACGCCCGCGGGGCGCTACCCGCTCGACAAGGACGTCTCGCTCGCGATCGCCGCGCAGCTCCAGCGCGTCGGCATCAAGACCAACGTGGTGGTGAACGAGTGGGGCACCCACCTCGACAAGATCAAGAACCGCACCACCGGCGACATGTTCTTCCTGGGCTGGGGCCCCGCCCTCGACGCCCAGAACACCATCGACCAGCTCTTCTCGGCCAGCCAGACCTATTCGTCCTACGGCAACAACCCGGCGATCGACGCCAAGATCGCCCAGGCGGTCACGGTCGTGGATCCGAAGAAGCGGCTCGAGGCGTGGGCCGAGCTGCAACAGATGGTGCGGGACGAGGTGCCGTGGGTCTTCCTCTGGCAGCAGCACGACCTCTACGGGGTGGCCAACTGGATCGAGTGGACACCGCGCGCCGACGAGCGCATCTGGATGTACGAGGCCAAGCTCGCGCGGTAGCGGCCCGCGGATGACCGCGGCGAGCGCCGGGGCGACCCGGCGCTCGCTGGGCGCGCCCGGTCGCCGCGCTACTTCTTCTCCATCTTGTCCATCTTCTCCATCTTGTCCTTGTCCATCATCTTGCCGTCCTGCTTCATCTTGTCCTCTTTCATCATCTTGTCCTGCTTCATCTTGTCATCCATCTTCATCTTGTCATCCATCTTCATCTTGTCGTCCATCTTCATCTTGTCGTCCATCTTCATCTTGTCTTCCTTCATCATCTTCTCGTCTTTCATCATCTTGTCACTCGGGGTCTGCGCGTACCCTGCCGCGGGCACCGCCGCCACGAGCGCCACCGCCGCCACCTTCAGCCATCGCCGCATGAGAAGCCTCCCTCGCCGAGAATGGGTGCTGCTGGCTAGAGGGTAGGCGGCGGCGCGGACGGGATGTCACACGCCGGTCAAATCCTCGTCAACTCTGGCGGGACGACCCCGCCGGCGGGGGCTCCGGCGTCTCCTCTTCCTCGACCTCGGGCGCGGGCTCGGGGAGCGCCTGCTCGGCCGCCTGGGCCAGCTTCTCCTTGCCCGGATCGGTCAGGTCAGACAGTTCGCGGATCGCCAGGTCGTACCAGTTGTCCATCGGCATGGTGTCACCTCGCTCGGTACGCTCGCGCGCACCCTTCGGTCGGTGGTCCCACGGGGAGGTAGGCACGCCACGTGCCACCGGCCCTTCACCATCAGATCAGCCACTTGGGCGTCGGATACCGAGCGGGGACCGAAGGCAGAATGCCCGCCGGCCGGACAGCTCTCCTGGCACTCCGCGTCACGGGAAAGCCTGCTAGAATTCCGCCGCTGGCCCCAACAACCCGAGTCCCGGAGGCGCTCCATGGCGATCACGGTGTTCACGAACGCGTTCCTGATCGACTGCACCGGCAAGGATCCCGTGGAAGGCGCGGCGGTCGTGGTGGAGGGCGAGCGGATCAAGGACGTGATCGCCTCGGGCAAGGTCGGGCCGCTGCCCGGCAAGATCGACACGGTCGACCTCAAGGGCCGCACGCTCATGCCCGGGCTCACCGACGCCCACGTCCACGTCTGCGCGGTCGAGGGCAATATCCCCGAGCAGCATCGCCACAACCCGCCCAGCCTGATCGCGGCCAAGGCGCTCCGCCGCATGGAGCAGTGCCTGATGCAGGGCTTCACCACCGTGCGCGACGCGGGCGGCGCCGACTACGGCTTCCGCGAGGCCGCCGAGACCGGCCTCTACCCGGGGCCGCGCATGCTGGTCTCCGGCCGCCCGCTGTCGCAGACCGGCGGCCACGCCGACAAGCGGCGGCGCGCGGAATGGATCGAGCCGGTGGGCTGCTGCGTGGGCATGGCCGGCGTGATCGCGGACGGGGCCGACGAGGTGCGCAAGGCCGCGCGCGAGAACCTCCGCCACGACGTGGACCAGATCAAGATCATGGCCTCGGGCGGCGCCATGTCGCCGGGCGACGAGCTCGACACCACCCAGTACACGGTGGACGAGATGCGCGCCGCGGTGGAGGAGGCGCGCGCGGTCGGCAAGTACGTGCTGGCCCACGCCTACTCCGGCTCCGCCATCCGCAACGCGATCCAGGCCGGGGTGCGCTGCATCGAGCACGGCAACCTGCTCGACGAGGCGGGCGCGCAGGCGATCAAGGCGGCCGGCGCGTACCTCGTGCCGACCATGGTCACCTACGAGGCGATCGCGCGCGAGGGCAAGAACTACGGCATCGGCGACCACCAGATCCAGAAGATCAACCTGGCGCTCGAGAAGAGCCTGGAGGGTCTGACCCACGCCTACCGCGCGGGCTGCAAGATCGGCTCGGGCTCGGATCTGCTGGGCGACATGCAGGCCCAGCGCGCGATGGAGTTCGAGCTGAAGGGCCAAGTCATGAAGCCGATGGAGGTGCTTCTCTCGGCCACCATGGTCAACGCCGAGATTTTCAGGATGGCCGATCGCATCGGCTCGGTCGAGCCCGGCAAGTACGCCGACCTGCTGGTGGTCGACGGCAACCCGCTCAAGAACCTCCGCGTGTTCCAGAACCAGGCCAATCTTCACGCGATCGTGAAGGGCGGCGTCTTCGTCAAGCGCGCAATCTAGACTCCCACGGAGGGCTCAGCATGCCGAGCGCCGCCGACTTCGAGAAGCTGGGCGTCTTCTACCTGGGTCGCCCCTACGACCCGCAGCAGAAGAAGTCGCAGGACGGGGTCCTGCTCTACGACTCGAAGGATCTGGTCACCCACGCGGTCTGCGTGGGCATGACCGGCAGCGGCAAGACCGGGCTCTGCCTGGCCCTGATCGAGGAAGCGGCCATCGACGGGATCCCCGCGATCCTCATCGACCCGAAGGGCGACCTGGCCAACCTGCTGCTCACCTTCCCCACGCTCCGCCCCGAGGACTTCCGGCCCTGGATCAACGAGGACGACGCCCGCCGGAAGAACCTCTCCGCGGACGACTACGCGCGGCAGCAGGCCGAGCAGTGGCAGAAGGGGCTCGCGGCCTGGGGGGAGGACGGCGCGCGCATCCAGCGCCTGCGCGACGCGGCCGACTTCGCGATCTACACCCCGGGCAGCAACGCGGGCATCCCGCTCTCGATCCTGAAGTCGTTCGCGGCCCCGCCGTCCGCCATCCGCGAGGACGAGGAGCTCCTGCGCGAGCGCATCGGCACCACCGCCACGAGCCTGCTGGGGCTCCTCGGCATCGACGCCGATCCGATCAAGAGCCGCGAGCACATCCTGATCGCGACGATCCTCGACGCGGCGTGGCGGCAGGGCCGCGAGCTCGACCTGGCGGGCCTCATCCAGCAGATCCAGACCCCGCCGGTGAAGCGGGTGGGCGTGCTCGACCTGGACGCGTTCTTTCCGTCCAAGGACCGCTTCGCCCTCGCGATGTCGCTCAACAACCTGCTCGCCGCCCCCGGATTCGGAGCCTGGATGGAGGGCGAGCCCCTCGACGTCGACGCCCTCCTGCACACGCCCGAGGGCAAGCCGCGCGTCGCCATCGTGTCGATCGCGCACCTGAGCGACGCGGAGCGGATGTTCTTCGTCTCGCTGCTGCTCAACCAGGTGGTGGGCTGGATGCGTACCCAGTCCGGCACCACCAGCCTGCGCGCCCTGCTCTACATGGACGAGATCTTCGGCTTCTTTCCCCCGGTGGCCAACCCGCCGTCGAAGACGCCGCTCCTGACCCTGCTCAAGCAGGCGCGCGCCTTCGGGGTGGGCGTGGTGCTCGCCACCCAGAACCCGGTGGACCTCGACTACAAGGGCCTCTCCAACACCGGCACGTGGCTCATCGGGCGGCTGCAGACCGAGCGCGACAAGGCGCGCGTGCTGGACGGCCTCGAGGGCGCGGCGGGTACCGCGGGCCAGGGTTTCGACCGCGCGGGGCTCGAGCGCATTCTCTCCGGGCTCTCGACCCGCGTCTTCCTGATGAACAACGTGCACGAGGATCACCCGGTCGTGTTCGAGAGCCGCTGGGTGATGTCCTACCTGCGCGGCCCGCTCACGCGCGCTCAGATCAAGTCGCTCATGGACGCGCGCCGCGGCGCCGCGCCCGCGGCCGCCCCGGCCGCCGCCGCTTCGGCCGGTGGGGCGACGCGCCGCTCCGCGGCCTCTGCGGCGCCGGCCTCCACGCCGGCGCCGGCACGAGGCAAGGCGGCCCGCCCCGCGGCCCCAGTCGCCGAGCCCGGCACGGGCCAGCGCCCGCTCCTCCCGCCCGACGTCCCGCAGCACTTCGCGCCGGCGCACGGCGCCGCCCCCGCTGACTCGACGCTCTACTACCGGCCGATGCTCGTGGGCTCCGCCCAGGTGCGGGTCAGCGATGCCAAGAGCGGGATCGACGTGAGCCGGGATCTCGTCTACCTGACCCCGATCACCGACGAGGCGGTGCCGGTGGCCTGGGACCAGGCCGCCGCGGGGA